>JBKPDA010000032.1:0-11395 GCA_046727635.1 Actinomycetota bacterium
GTGCCGCGCACCGCGTGGCGCACCTCGAAGGTGGTGGTGGCGCCGCGGCTGTCGCGATAGCTCACCGTCGCGCCCGTGTGGCGCGAGATGCTGCCGCCGCTGCTCGCTGCCGCGAACTCCTTCGGGGAGATGCCGAGGCTCGAGATCGTGGCCGTGAGCAACGGGTTCAGCGGAGTCACGGGCGTGACGGTCACGGTCCGGCTAAGAGTGGCGGGCAGCCCCTGGTTGTCGGTCACCGTCAACCGCACGGTGTAGTCCCCGGCACTCGCGTAGGTGTGACCGGGGGTGGCCCCCGTTGCCGTGCCGCCGTCGCCGAAGTCCCAGCTGTACCCGCTGATCGAGCCGTCGAGATCGCTGGATGCGCTCGCGTCGAAGGAGGTCGCGGTGCCGGCCACGACGGGGCTCGTCACCGAGAAGGCGGGAGTCGGGGCGGTGTCGTGGATGGTGCGCGCGAGGAGCAGGTTGGTGTCTCCGCCCGGCACGTTGGCCACGCCACCGAGCAGGATCTTGCCGTCGGGCTGCAGGGCCACCGAGCTCACTTGCGAGAATGGAACGTCGCCGGTGCCGACCTGCTTGGCCAGCTTGCCGCCCTCGCCGAACGAGCTGTCGAAGGCGCCGTCACTGCCGCGCAGACGCGCTAGCAGCACCGCGCTGTCGCCGTCGGCGTCGGTGGTCGTGCCGCCGGCGACCACGTTCCCGTCGGGCTGCAGCGCGAGCGAGGCGACGGTGGAGAAGGCGTTGAAGCCATCGCCCATCTGGGTCGCGACGATGCCGCCCGCGCCGAACGAGGAGTCGAAGCCGCCGTCGGGGTCGAGCCGCGCGACCATGAAGGCGGAATTGCCGGAGTCGGGTGTGGCGTCACCGGCCGCCAGCACCTTGCCGTCGGGCTGCAGCGCGAGCGCGCTTACCCGCGATAGGGGGTGCGAGCCGAGCCCGAGCTGGTGCAGCACGATCCCGTTGTTGTCGCCGAAGGAGCTGTCGAACGCGCCGTTGCCGCCCAGCCGCACCACGAGGAAGGCCACGCTGCCATCCGAGTCCGCCGCGGTTCCCCCGGCCAGGATGTCGCCGTCGGGTTGGAGCGCGAGCGCATTGACCTGCTCCGAGCTGCCGGACATCTTGCCGATCTGCGTGATCACGAGGCCGTCGCCGCTGAAGGCGGAGTCGAACGTGCCGCCCGGGTTCAGCCGCCCCACGAGGAAGCGCGTGTTGCCGTCGCTGTCGCTGGACTGGCCGGCCACGAGGATCTTGCCGTCGGGCTGCAGGGCCACCGCGTTCAGCCCGGAGGTGCGTCCTGAGGCGCCGACCTGCACCACCTCCGAGCCGGTGCCGTTGAAGGTGCTGTCCAGCGTCCCGTCGGTGTTCAGCCGGGCGATCAGGACGGCCTGGTTTCCGTCGGCGTCGCTCGCGTCGCCGGCGATCACGATCTTGCCGTCCTTCTGGAGGGTGACGGCGGTGGCGCCCGAGGACGGAGTTGTGCCCAGCCCGAGCTGCATAGCCGCCTGGCCCCCGACGCCGAAGCTGGGGTCGGGCTTGCCGGCGGAGTCGAAGCGAGTGACCACGACCTGCTGGAGGCCGTGGCTGTCGAACTCGCTTCCCGCGAGCACGCTCTTGCCGTCGGACTGGAGGGCGAGGGCGCTGGCGCCACCGGCCAGATCGCTCACCACGAGCCCGCCGGAGCCGAACGCGGGGTCGAGGTTGTCGAGCTGCTGCGCATCGGCGGAGCCGGCCAGGAGCAGGGCAGCGCAGGACAGCGCCGCGAGCAACGCGACGATGAAGAGTCGTCTAGTAGAGCCGCGGTCCGTTGCGGCAGTTGCGCGAAGAGAAGAGCTCAAAGGGGACGGTCCTTCTTCCCTAGCTCTAACCCGGGCCGGGGCCAAAGTCAAGCTTTTGGTGTCCGCGATACCACCGACAGGGATAGGTCTCATCCCGTTCTCATGAGAGCCTGAGAGCATTCCTCCCATGCGCGTTCTCGTGGTGGAGGACGATCCCAAGATGGCCGCGCTGATCCGGAGAGGATTGGGTGAGGAAGGCCTGACCGTCGACGTGGCCGGCACGGGGGAGGACGCGCTCTGGATGGCCGGCTCGACCGAGTACGACGCGCTGGTGCTCGACGTGCTCTTGCCGGGCATCGACGGCTTCGAGACCTGCCGCAGGCTGCGGGCCGACGGCGTCTGGGCGCCGGTGCTCCTGCTCACCGCTCGCGACGCTGTGGAGGATCGGATCGCCGGGCTGGACGGCGGCGCTGACGATTACCTCACCAAGCCGTTCTCGTTCGGTGAGCTGCTGGCGCGCCTGCGTGCCCTGGCGCGCCGCGGCAAGCCCGCCCGGCCGGCCGTGCTGGAGGTGGGGAACCTGCGGCTCGACCCGGCCACGCGCACGGTCGCCCGCGGCGACACGGAGATCGAGCTGTCGCAGCGCGAGTTCAGCCTGCTCGAGGCGTTCATGAGGCGGCCGGGGGAGGCGATGTCGCGGCTTCAGCTGCTCGAGCACGCCTGGGACTACGCGTACGAGAACCGCTCGAACATCGTGGACGTGTACGTGCGCTATCTGCGCGACAAGGTGGACAGGCCGTTCGGCGTGTCCAGCATCGAGACCCTTCGCGGGCACGGCTACCGGCTCAGGAAGGACGGAGGCGTCTGAGGCGGCTGTCGCTTCGGGTTCGCCTCACGCTCGCGTTCGCGGTCGTGATGGCCGTTCTACTCGGTGTCACCGGGTTGCTGGTCTACGACTTCTTCCGCTCGGACCTGAACAACAACATCAACAACTCGCTGCGGAGTCGATCCGACGCGGTGGCGGCGATCGCACACGACGCGGATGGGCCGACCGACGTGTCGCTGCGCGGGGACACCGAAGCCGGAGAGGACTTCGCGCAGGTGTTGACACTCGACGGACGCGTGGTGGCCGCGACCCCGCGGGTGCCCGGGCGTGCGCTGCTCACCGCCGATGCGCTGCGGCGTGCGGCGGCCGGCAACGTCACGGTCGAGCACCCGCCGCTTCCGGGCTTCGATGGCACGCTCCGCATCTATGCCCGCCGGGTGCAGACCGCGAGCACGCCGGTGATCGCGCTCGTGGGCACCACGCTCGGCGAGCGCGACGACTCGCTGCGCACGCTCGCGCTGCTGCTCGCGGGCGGTGGGGCGGTGGCGCTGCTGCTGGCCTCGCTGGCCGGCTACGGGGTGGCGCGCGGCGCCCTGCGGCCCGTCGAGGCGATGCGCCGACGGGCGGCCGCAATCTCGCACTCGGCTCCGGGCCAGCGGCTCCCCGTGTCGCGCTCCGGGGACGAGATCGCGCGCCTGGGGGCGACGCTCAACGAGATGCTCGAGCGCCTCGAGGCGGCGTTCGAGCGCGAGCGGGCGTTCACCGCCGACGCCAGCCACGAGTTGCGCACGCCGCTCGGGATCCTCAAGGCCGAGATCGAGCTGGCGCTGCGCGAGGGGCGCTCGCCGGACGAGCTGCGTGCGGCGCTCGAGTCGGCGGCCGAGGAAACCGATCGCCTCGTGCGCCTCGCCGAGGACCTGCTCGTGATCGCGCGGCTCGACCAGGGGCGGCTTCCGCTCCGAGTGTCTGAGCTGGATGCGACGGAGCTTGTGACGCGGACTGCCGAGCGGTTCGACGCGCAAGCGCGGGAGCGCGGCCGGTCGGTGACCGCGGACGTGAGCCGGCCGCTCGCGATTCAGGGCGACCGGGAGCGTCTCGACCAGGCGCTCGGCAACCTCGTGGACAACGCGCTCCGCCACGGCGAGGGCGACGTGACCGTCGGCGCCGTAGCCCACGACTCCGTGGTGGAGCTTCACGTGCGCGACTCCGGGCCCGGATTCTCACCCGACTTCATAGACCACGCCTTCGAGCGCTTCGCGCGCGCCGACGGAGCGCGGTCGCGTGGGGGAGCGGGGCTGGGGCTGGCCATCGTCGCCGCCGTGGCCGCCTCGCACGGGGGAGACGCCCACGCCGCCAACCTGCCGGGCGGCGGCGCGGACGTCTGGATCGAGATCAGCCCTTATGGAACGAGACGAGCCGCGACAGCTCGCTCCCGCCCTTGACCGTCTTCTCGAGCACGGTGCCGACGCCGCGCACGTAGTACTTCGTGTCGATCACGCCGGGCTCGAGCGGTGTCCACTCCTTCGTCTTCAGGGCACGGGTGGTGGTGACGTAAGGCACGCTCACCTTGGACTTCAGGCTGACCACGCGGAAGTGGTCTTCAGCCTGACCCTTGTAGTACTCCTGCCTGCCGCTGTCTCCAACGCTCGGATGGGCGGGCATGAAGATGCCGGCCTGAGCGCCGTTCACACCCGTCTGCCACGAGCCGCTCGTGTTCTTCACCTTTCCGTGTGAGTCGAGCTCGGCGGTGGCCTCTCCGAGGTACCAGACGTTGCCGCTCTTGTCCTGCGCGTACCAGTCACTCGTTCTCTCCTCGAGCTTGCCGTTGAGATAGAGGCGATCGGCAACAACGGTGGCCTTCACGCCGGCGACCGACTTGGTGCGACTCGTGACCTTGAAGATGTCCACCGCCGCCTTCCCGTCCTTTGACCCTTCGTAGCGGTACACCGACCCGGGGATCAGCGGGAGGTACGGGTTGTCCACCCGGTCCACGAAATTGGCTGGATTGAACGGCGGGGTGGCGGCGGCGCCGAGCGCCAGCGCCACTGCGACTACTGGAAACATGACCGCTCCTTTCGGTTCATGGGGGCGATCGTCACAGCGGCCGATGAGACATTTATGAGAGATCTCAGGCTCAGCTCATGGGCCTCTTCGGTGGCAACGCTGGAGTGGCCTCAGGTTGCGCCGACTCGCCCTGATCTCACTACTTGCCGCATCGCTCGTCGTCGCCGAAGAGGCGAACGCGAAGTCACTCGAGGGCCGTGACCTCGTGAACGCGGCATCGATCGCCTCGGCGCGCCGCTATGCGGAGTCGCGCTCGGGCCTCGTGGCGGTCGCGGTGTACGACGACGAGGGGCGGGTCAGCGGCTTGCGCAGCTCGCTTCTGTTCCCGTCGGCGAGCGTGGTGAAGGCGATGCTGCTTGTGGCCGAGCTGCGGCAGATCGGCGACGGGCACCTCTCCGAGTATGAGAAGAGTCTGCTGGCCCCGATGATCGAGGTGTCGGACAACGAGGCCGCCGAGGCCGTGTTCGGCCAGGTGGGTGTGAGCGGCTTGATGCGGCTTGCACACGCCACCGGGATGACGCACTTCTCCGTGCCTCACCTGTTCGATGCGCAGATCAGCGCCGCCAACCAGGCGCGCTTCTTCCTCCACCTCGAGGAGCACGTGCCGGCGGCGCACAGGGCATACGCGCTGAAGCTGCTCTCGTCGGTCGCGAGCTACCAGCGCTGGGGTATCGCGAAGGTGGCGGACCGCCGCAACCTGAAGATCTACTTCAAGGGCGGCTGGCGGAGCGGCATCTTCCACCAGGTGGCCCTGATCGAGCGGGGCGGCCGGCGCGTGGCAGTCGCCATCCTCACGAGCGGCGAGTCGATGGAGTACGGCGCCGAGACGCAGGAGGGAATAGCCGAGCGGCTGCTGCGTTAGGGTCGCTCGAGCTGAACCAGTTCAGGCGCTCAGGGGCGGTCGGACTCGTAGGCGTGGTGATCACGGCGGCGCTGGTGGCCGTGGTCGCTCAGAAGTTCGGGCAGGGCGACGCCCATCCCAAGCGGGCAGAGGCGCTGATCTTCGGGATCATCGCCGCGTTCATCGTCATCTTCTTCATCGTCCAGCGGCGCGATCTGGCGCGGGCCGAAGGCGCCGACGCCCGGGCGCTGAAGGATCGGTCGTCCGGCTCGATCGAGAACCCGGCTGTGATGGACGAGCCGTCGCTGTGGGCGGCTATGGCGATCGCGCCGATCGACGACGAGGCCGTGCGAGCACGCAAGGAAACCTGGGGGGCCGTGCGACAGAGCATGCACACGGGCTGGCTCGTCTGCGCGCTGATCTTCCTCGCGGTTCCCCCGATCTACCTGCTCGACACGTTCGTCCCGCTCTTGGTCGGTGCCCCGGTGATCGCGGTCGTGGCGCTGTGGCGTGCGGCGCCGCTCGTGGCCGGCGGCGAGCTGGACCGCACCTACAGCCGCGTGAGCGTGTCGATGGCGCCGCTGGGCCTGGCGGTGACGGAGACGCCCGAGCTCACGATCGAGCCGAACTACCTCGCGCCCGTGCGGATGGGCCCGCGGCTCCGCGGAGCGCTCATGCTCGAGGGGCACCGCCACGGCCGGCTGCTGGTGGTGCGCATGCCAGCGGAAAGGGTTCGCTCCACGAGCTACGTGGGCATCGCCGTCAGCTCGTCGTCCGAGTGCGAGTTCCGCTCGCGCGACGGCCGGCTGGTGGTCGCGAAGGACGCCCCGGAGGCGGCTGCGGCGGCACTGGGAAGCGTGCCGGCATCCACGCGCTGGAACGGCGTGCGCGGCGAGGTGAGCGAGGGTCGCATTGCGGTTTCGCGCAAGGGGTCCTCGAGCGGCGATTGGCTGCTCGACCTCTGGCTGGCAGAGCGTTTGGCCGATGCGCTCGAGGCCGGGGCGGCCGACCACTCACCCGCTTCGGATGAGGCGGGCTTCTCGCGGCCGCTCTAGGTTCCGCGCGTGCCCGTCGCCGTCCACATCCGCCCCGGTCAGATGTCCCGCAGCGACTACGACCACGTCATCGCTCAGCTCGAGAGTCAGGGCACCCCGGACGGGCGCCTATTCCACGCCGGGTATGGCGGCGACGACGTCCAGATGTTCGAGGTCTGGGAGTCCCAGGAGCAGTTCGAGGCGCACCGCGATCGCCTTGGCTCGATCCTCGAAGGCGCGGGACTCGACGCCGGCAGCGTCGAGATCCACGAGCTGCACTCCGCTACTCCGGACTAAGTCCGGTAGAAGCGCGATAGTGGGGGGCGATGGACGAGGTGAAGAGGGGCTCCGTCGATCAGCCGCCGGACGCGCAGGCCGGGCCCTTCACACGACGCGTCCGCCACATGTGGCTGCTGGAGTTCGGGGATCGCGAAGCGTTCGACGATCCGGCGCAGGAGTGGCGCCGCCTGTTCTCGGAGCTGCTCGGCACGTTCTTCCTCGTCCTCGTGGCCGCGGGAGGGGGGCTGTTGCACGCGAAGGGTCAGATCAGCCTGGCCGCGGCGGTCGTCGCGCCGGGCCTGATGGTTATGGCGATCATCCTGTTCATGGGTGCGGTCTCCGGCGCGCACCTCAATCCCGGCGTGTCGATCGCCTTTGCGCTGCGGAACGACTTCCCCTGGCAGAGGGTGCCGGGTTACATAATCGCGCAGCTCGTGGGGGCCACGCTGGCGTGCCTGTTCCTCGACGCGGTGTTCGGGAACGTCGAGCACCTGGGCGCGACGCTTCCGGGGCCCGGGTACGCGAACTGGCAGGCGCTGCTGATGGAGATCGCCCTCACGGCGGGCCTCGTGAGCGTCATTCTCGGGACCGCGTCCGCCGCACAGAACGTGGGCGCGATCGCCGCGGTGGGAGTCGGGGGCTACATAGCGCTGGCGGGCCTCTGGGGGGCGCCGGTCAGCGGCGTGTCGATGAACCCGGCGCGCTCGTTCGGGCCCGCTCTCGTGAGCGGCGACTGGACGAGCTACTGGGTCTATGTGGTGGGGCCGATCGCGGGAGCGCTGATCGCGGTCGGCTGCGCGTTCGTCCTGCGAGGTCCCGGCGGCGACCCGATCTCGCGGGCGGCAGGCTCCGGAGTGCTCACGCCGGGTCTGCTCGAGGCCAGGCAGCGCTTCGCGCGCGACTTGGAGCGCGGCCGCAGCCGCCGGTCACGGAAGAAGGCCGATCGCGATAAGGAGTAGGTCAAACCGGCGGCCACGGCTGCCGATAGAGACCACGAAATGCTGACCGAGGCCCGCATCCGCGAGGTGCTTGCGGCGCTGCCGGACCTGCTGGCAGATGCGAGAGCGGCCGGCGACGAGTTCCTACCGGTCGATCGGCGCCCGGACACCGCGCGCGGCGAGGAGCTGATGGACGTGATCGCCGAACCCCTCGCAGCGCGGATGCCGGCTGGCGAGCGCTCCGTCGCGCTGATCCGCGACCTCCAGCGAATCGTCGAGATCCACGGGTTCCTGAGCGGCGCCGGCTCGATAGACCAGCTGCGTCAGCGTCTTACGGATCCGACGTGGGCCGCCGTCGTGGCCCAGCAGAGCCCCGACCAGGCCGCGATGATCAGCGAGCGCGCAAGCTGGATGGCCGACCGCCTCACGCAGATCCCTCCGGCCGAGGAGGCGGCGGTGCGTGCCTGCGGGGCCGAGATCACTGAGACGATGTTGCAGCTCTCGCGTCGCGGCCGCACTGGCTAACACGCTTACCGAGGTGGTCTCCGTTTCACCCTAGGGTGCCTATCCGGCACCGCCGGCCTGGCTGAAAATCCCTGGCGCAGGTTCGCCCCCTCAAGAGGAGACCCCGCCCGAGGCGGGGTCTCCTCGCTGCATAAGCGCGATTTCAACGCTCGATAACGAAGGTTATGTGAACTCGCACGGCGGCCCGCCGCACGGGCGCGAACTTGTCGCACTCACGTGTCCACCCCACGGGGACCGATGAGTTTTGGACACCGGAGAGGTCGATGTGGGCATGACGACCATGCACATCCTTGAAACCGCCGGGGCCGACATCGCCTATGACGTCCACGGCCCACTACCCACAGCCGACGGACGCCCGCCGCTGTTCATGATCGGTCAGCCAATGAGCGCCAGCGGCTTCAGCACGTTGGCGTCGCACTTCCCCGACCGTACGGTGGTTACGTACGACCCACGCGGCCTCGGCCGTAGCACCCGCAAAGACGGCCGGGTCGACCATTCGCCCACGGTCCAGGCGAACGACGTGCACGCCGTTATCGACGCGCTCGGCGCTGGCCCGGTCGAGATGTTCGCGAGCAGCGGGGGCGCGGTGACCGCGCTGGCGCTCGTGGCGGCGTATCCCGGCGACGTGGTCACTCTGGTGGCGCATGAGCCCCCACTCATCCCGGTGCTGCCAGACGCCGAGGCGGCCACGCGCGCCCGCGCCGCCTTTCGCGACGCCTACGAAGCCAAGGGGCGCGGTGCGGGCATGGCGGCCTTCATCGCGATGTCGTCGTGGCAAGGCGAGTTCACTGAGGAGTACTTCGGCCAGCCCGCCGCTGATCCGGTCCTGTTCGGGATGCCGACCGAGGACGACGGCTCCCGCGACGACCCGCTGCTATCCGACCGCTCTTGGTCGGTCAGCGGCTATCGCCCCGACGTCGAGGCGCTGGCCGCGGCGCCAACGCGCGTCGTGATTGCCGTCGGTGAGGAGTCCGCGGGCACCTTCACCGGACGCACGGCGGTGGCGACCGCCGAGCTGCTCGGTCAGCAGGCAACGGTGTTCCAGAGCCACCACGGCGGCGTCCTCGGCGGCGAGTTCGGGTACGCCGGCCAACCCGAGGCCTTCGCGCACAAGCTGCGTGACGTCCTCGACGACGAGCACTGACCCACCGCTCGATCAGGAGCCGGCCTCTACTACTGCCCGAGCCCCGAGGCCGCGAGCGCCTCCTCGCGCGTCATGTACTCGCGGCCTCTCACGATCTTGCCGGCGCTGACGGTGTAGACCACGGCGTAGCGGAGCTCGGTCTCCACACCGCTTCCCTTCGCGCGCCCGCTGAGGCGCTGTACTGCGACGACCTGCTCTCCGGCGTCGATCAGCTCGTCGAGCTCGAGCCGCAGGTCGTCGAAGTGATCGAGCCAGTCCTGCGCGTACGCCCGCAATCTGTCGATGCCGCGAATCGGTCCGACGTCGTCCGGCGCGCCCTCGATGGCTCGCCAATCAATGTCCGCATGAAAGGACTCGGCGTACGCCCCGAGGCCTCGGCGCCAGGCCTCAAAGGAAGCGCGCACCACCTCGACGTTCTCTTGCGACATCGCCCGTGAGCGGCGACAGTTAGCCGGGGTACTCGTCCTTTCGGTAGTTGAGCGGCTCGTCCGGCTGTTCCTTCGGCGTCCGCTCGAGCAGAAGGTTGAAGTAGGGCGCGACGAACGGGTCAGGCGCCGACACCGTGTAGGTGTGGTACACGGTCCCGTTGTCCTTCGCGAAGGCGATGTAGCTCGGGTTCTCCCGGAGGCCGTCCTTGAGCTCAGCGCCCACCTGTGACGCCCAGAAGCTGAGCCACTCGGGCGGGTTCCCGACCATCTGCTGGATCTCGGGGATCTGTTGGGCCTGTTCCTCGGTCAGCGCCAGGCCGAAGTCCCACGGGAAGTCGGTGCCGTAGGTCGAGACGTACGGGAACTCCCAGCCCATTCGCTCCCTGTAGGCGGTGAGCCGGTCGATCGGCGCGCGCGAGAAGCAGATCATCGTCACGTCTCGCTTGTTTAGGTGGAGCAGTGTCGTCGGGTCGAAGCCGTCGGCGAGGTTGGTGCACCCGGGACAGGCGCCGATCGTGTAGTCGGGTCCGTACATGACGTTGTAGGCCAGCAGCTGCGAGCGGCCGTCGAACAGCTCGGCGAGCGTCTTCTTGCCGTCCTGGGTGTCGAACACGTACTCCTTCTCCACCCGGACCCAGGGCAGCTCGCGTCGCTTGCGCTTGATCTCCTGGCTGCGCTCGGCCTGCTGTGCTTCGAGCTTTGCCAGCTCGTCGCGTGCGGCCTGCCATTCCTCGCGGGTTCCAATCTTGTGCTCAGGCATGGATCTCCCTTCTCGGTAAGCGCCTCCACACCTAACCAGACCGGCCGCGTCGGCGAAACTCATCGCCTCTGCGGTGCCGCCTGGCATGGAACCCAGCCGTCAGAACCTTTGGCGGGATCAGCAGGCGTTCCGACTAGTCTCAACACACCGTCGAATGAAGGAACCCGATTGGGTGAGAACACCGAGACCGCGGTGCTCGCCGGAGGCTGTTTCTGGCCCGCGCAGGAACTGCTGCGCCACCGCGACGGAGTCATCTCCACCCGCGTCGGCTACACCGGTGGTGAGAACGACAACCCGACCGCGGACAACCATCCGGGTCACGCCGAGGCAGTCGAGATCGTCTTCGATCCCGAGCGGACCTCCTACCGGGACATCCTCGAGTTCTTCTTCCAGATCCACCGACCCGACCTTGGCGAACGGCTTGTCGGCTCCGACTACCGCTCCGAGATCTTCTATACGAGCGACGAGCAGCGCCAGGTCGCCGAGGACGCGATCGCCGACGCCGACGCGTCAGGCCTCTGGCCGGGCAAGGTCGTGACCAAGATCAGCGAGGCCGCCCCTTTCTGGGAGGCCGAGTCCGAAGACCAGGACTACCTCCAGCACTACCCCAACAACGGCAAGAATCAGTTCACGGTGTAGCCGTCCGCCGAGCGGGTAGCCGCTTTGGACGAAAGAGGGTCTCGGGTTTGCTGCCCCGGGTCGACCGGGCCGGCGCGTGGTCTCGGGAGAAACCCGACGGCGTCAGACTCGTCGCGACGTCAGCGTCGTCGGGTGTCCCGCATCG
>JBKPDA010000033.1:0-13976 GCA_046727635.1 Actinomycetota bacterium
AGCATCTGGCGCTCGCCCCCCGACAGCGAGGAGGCCTGCAGCTTGCGGTGCTCCTCCAGCCGCGGGAACAGCTGGAACACCTCCCGAAGCGCCTTCGCCCGATCCGCGCGGTCTCGCCGCCAGAGCGAGCCGAGGCGCAGGTTCTCCTCCACCGAGAGCTCGGCGATCACCCCGCCGCCCTCAGGCACGTGCGCGAGCCCGAGACGGACGATCTCCTCGGGCGCCATGCGTGTTATGTCCCGCCCGCCGAACCGCACGCGGCCGGCGCGCGCCGTGAGGATCCCTGACACCGTGCGGAGCAGCGAGGTCTTGCCGGCTCCGTTGGCGCCCAGCACCGCGGTGACGCTGCCCGCCGGCACGCTGAGGGACACGCGATCGACCGCGCGCACCGGCCCGTAGGCGGCCACCAGCTCCTCGATCTCAAGCATCGGCAGCCTTCCGAGTCCTGCTCTCGGCGCCGAGATAGGCGTCGAGCACCTTCTGGTCCTCCTGGATCTGGGCGGGCGTGCCCTTCGCGATCAGGCGACCGGAGTCGAGCACCACCACGCGGTCGCAGACCGACATCACCAGGTCCATGCGATGCTCCACGAGCATCACCGACAGCGAGCCGCGCAGGCCTCGGATCAGCCGTGACAGCGATTCGACGTCGTCTGCGCCGAGGCCGCCGGCCGGCTCATCGAGCAACAGCAGCTCTGGCCGCGCGACCAGCGCCCGGGCCAGCGCAACACGCTTCTGCACCGGGTAGGGCAGACCGTCCGCGCGCTGCTCGGCCACGTCCGCGACCTCGGCGCGCTCAAGGGCCTGGAGCGCCGCCTGGCGGAGCGCGCGCTCGGAGCGGTCCGAGCCGGGCAGCCCCAGCAGCGCCGACCCTAGGCGGGCGCGGTGAAGATGGTCACCGCCCACCATCACGTTCTCCAGGGACGTGAGGTGCGGAAACAGCCGCACGGCTTGGGCGGTGCGCGCGATGCCGAGCCGTGTGAGCTGGTGGGGGCGTACCCGGCCAAGCGACTCGCCGCGCCAAGAGATAGCGCCGGAGTCCGGCCGCACGAAGCCGCAGATCGCGTTGAAGAGCGTGGTCTTCCCAGCGCCGTTCGGGCCGATCACGCCCAGCACCTCGCCCGCTTCCACGCCAATCGACACGTCGTCCAGCGCGGTCAGGCCGTCGAAGTGCACGCTGACGCCGTCCACGCGGAGCTCGGCCGCGCGAGTGCGCTCCCCCCTCACGAGCATGGGGCCACGGTATGGGAGCGTTCCGCGGCCCTCATTGTCAGCGCACGCCGAACTTCCGCCGGGCGCGTTGTTCGCTCCGCACAAGTGCGGTTCCCGTTTGACACCTCCTCGGAAGCTCGAAACGATTTGAGGGAATGTCCGCGGCTACGGCGGACACCTTCACCGGTTCGGGCGCGGTCGAGGAGGAACGCGCGCGGATCCTGTGCGCCCTCTTGGACCGCGTCGCCGACCTCTCCGTGAGGGCGGTCGCGGCCATTCGCAGCGAGATCCCTGGATACTCCGCCATGGAGGACGAGCGCTTCTTCGATGACGTGGCAGAGCAGGTGTCTCGCCACTACAGAACCAAGCTCTCCTCGTTCCTCGAGGGGCGGATCGTGACGCTGGAGGACATCGCGTTCGTGCGCGGGGCGGCCACGCGGCGCGCGCGGGCCGGGTTCCCGCTGGAGGACTACCTGAACGCGTTCCGTGTGGGCCAGCAGGTGATCTGGGATGCCACGGTGGAATGCGCCAGCGACACGCCGGTGGGTCGTGAGGCCGCGCTGCTCCTGGCCGGCCCGCAGATGCGCTACGTGGACTTCGCCAGCACCCATGCAGCTCACGCCTACGTGGAGTTCCAGCAGTACGTGATCGCGGACGCCGATCGTGAGCGTCGCGACCTGCTCGAGCACCTCTTGGCCGGCGAGATGCCCACGCGCGGGCCGCTCATCGGCGCGGCGCAGCGCTACGGCATCGGGGCGGACACGCGCATGCTGGTGGTTGCGGCCATGATCGCCGGGCAGCCCGCGGCCTCCGATGCCCCGCACGCCGCCAGCGCCGCGCTGGTACGAGCGGGCATGCACGAGCCCAGCACGCTCGTGGTGGTGCGCCAGGCCCAGATAGTGGCCCTGCCCGTACTCGGGCCCGACGGCGACCCGGCGAAGCTCTGCGATCGCCTCGAGGACCTGCAACAGCGGTTGCGCGCTGAGGGAATGCCGCTGGCCATGGGGATCAGCACTGTGGCCTCCGGCGTGGCGGAGCTACCGCGGAGATACCAGGAGGCTCACTCCGCGCTGGAGTGTGTGACCGACGGCGGGGTCTCGGCACTGCCGCGCCTGTCTGCGTTCCAGTACCTGGCGCTCCATTCGGACGACACCGCCCGCCGGCTGGTGGACCCGCGCCTTCGGGAGTTCCTCTCGGAGGACCGCGGGCGTGGCGGGGTGCTCACGGCCACCATTCGCGCGTTTGCGGACGCCGACATGAACCTGCGCGCGGCAGCCGAGGTACTGCAGGTCCATCCGAACACCGCGCAGTACCGCCTGGGGCGAATCGAGGAGCGGACCGGCCGCAACCCGCGCTCCGTCGAGCACCTCGTCGACCTCCTCGTGGCGATCGCCCTCGAGGACTCAGCCTCGCGCTCCCGGTAAGCGTTGGGCGCGGGCAACAACCCAGAGCCGTGAACTTTGTTCGCCGCGGCCGACGACCACGCTGCCGGCCGGTCGTACCTTCCGCCGCGTGAACCTCGCCGCGATTCTCACCGCGAGCGCAGAGGCGTTCGGCGAGAAGGCCGCGCTCAAGCTCGATGAGCGCGAGCTGAGCTACCGAGCCCTCGACGTCGCCAGCGCCCGCGTTGCGGGAGTGCTGCTGGCACGGGGGATCGAGCCGGGCGACCGCGTGGGGATCATGCTGCCGAACGTCCCGGAGTTTGCCGTCGTCTACTACGGCGCACTACGCGCGGGCGCCGTCGTGGTGCCGATGAACGTGCTGCTCAAGGAGCGCGAGGTGGCGTTCTACCTCGGCGACGCGGGCGCACGCCTGCTGTTGGCCTGGCATGGCGTGGCCGAGCCGGCCGAGGCCGGCGCGCGCCACACAGATGCCGATTGCCTGTTCGTCACCCCCGGCGAGCTCGAGAAGCTGCTCCACAGGACACCGCCGGAGCGCGATCTGAGCGACCGCGCCTCCTCTGACACCGCCGTGCTGCTGTACACGTCGGGAACCACCGGCACGCCCAAGGGGGCCGAGCTCACCCACAACAACCTCACGCAGAACACGCGCGCGGTGATCTCCCTCCACTCGCTCGGCGAGTCGGACGTGACGCTCGGGGCCCTGCCTCTGTTCCACTCGTTCGGTCAGACCTGCGCGCTCAACGCCACGATCGCGGCCGGCGGGTGCCTCACGTTGATCTCCCGCTTCGACCCGGGGCGCGCGCTAGCGATCATGGAGCGCGACCGAGTGACGCTCTTCCAGGGCGTGCCGACGATGTACTCGGCGATGCTCCACCACCCCGACCGCCATGAGTTCGACCTCTCGTCGCTGCGCGAGTGCGTGTCTGGTGGGAGCGCCATGCCGGCGGAGGTGCTGCGCGGGTTCGAGAACACGTTCGGCTGCAAGGTTGTGGAGGGGTACGGCCTCAGCGAGACGTCGCCGGTGGCCTCCTCCAACCGCAGCGACCGCGAGCGCACGCCCGGCTCGATCGGCATGCCCATCGACGGCGTGGAGATGAGGGTGGTGGACGAGCGGGACGCGGAGCTGCCGCGGGGCGAGGTGGGTGAGATCGTGATCCGCGGGCACAACGTGATGAAGGGCTATTGGAACCACCCCGAGGCCACAGCGGAGGCGATGCGCGGCGGCTGGTTCCACACGGGGGACCTGGGTCGTGTGGACGCCGACGGCTACTTCTACATCGTCGATCGCAAGAAGGACCTGATCATCCGCGGCGGCTACAACGTGTATCCGCGCGAGGTCGAGGAGGTGCTATACGAGCATCCGGCGGTGCTCGAGGTGGCCGTGATCGGCTTGCCCGACCCGGAGCTGGGCGAGGAGGTTGCGGCTGCCGTGACCGTGAAAGACGGCAAGCAGGTGGAGCCGCAGGAGCTGCGCGAGTTCGTGAAGTCCCAGATCGCGGCCTACAAGTATCCGCGCCTGATCTGGTTCTGCGACGAGCTGCCGAAAGGGCCCTCGGGCAAGATCCTCAAGCGCGAGATAGCCGTGCCGGCGGCCTACTCGTAGGAGAGCGCCTCCAGCGGCACGAGCCGCGAAGCCCTCCGCGCCGGGAAGATCGCGGCCAGCAGCCCGACGATGATCGCCGCGATAACGAAGATGATCAGGCTGCCGACTGGGATCGTGAAGTTGATCTCGTTGACCCGCGCGGCGAGCAGGGCGCCGAGCACGATGCCGAGCGAGATGCCCGTGACCGTGCCGATCAGCGCGGTGATCACGCTCTCGTGGCGGATCATGCGGCGGGTCTGCCGGCGCGTGAGGCCCACCGCTCGCAGCATCCCGATCTCGCGCGTGCGCTCGAACACCGACAGCACGAGCGTGTTCACGATGCCGAACAGGCTCACGATGATCGACAGCGCGAGCAGCACGTAGAGGATGTTCAGCGTGCTCTTCAACCCGGAGATCTGGTTGTCGATGAACTTCTCCCGGTTCTGCACCTTGGCGTTCGGGAACGCGGCAAGCGTGCGGTCGAGCGCCTCCTGGTTGGCATCGCTCTCGCCGCCATTCATGTTGATGAAGGTGAAGAGGTTCTCCGGCTCCTGGTAGACGGAGTCGAACAGCTGGCTCGAGATCGTCACCGGGCCGAACGGCGCGCCGCCGGCGGGCGGGTTGAAGATGCCCTTGATCGTCACCTGCAGCTGCTTGCCCGCCGGCGTCGTGATCGTCACCGGCGAGCCCACGTGCAGGTGGTGCTTCTTCGCATACTTCTCAGTGGTGAAGCCGCCGTCCGTGCCGAGGCTCGATAGCACCGCCTGAGAGCCCTGCTTCCAGTTCAGCTTGATCGTCTGGCCGATGTCGGGGTCGACGGCGTTCTGGTCCACGGCGCTGCCGAAGATCTTCGAGCGGTCTCCGCGCACGCTGGCGATGGCGCTCAGGCCCGGCGTCTTGGCCGCCGCCTCGGCAGCCGCCGTCGGCATCGGCGAGAAGTTGTTCTGCGCGGTGATCACGTAGTCACCCTTGAACTGCGCATTCACGGCGCCCTTGAAGTTGGAGATGATCCCGGAGGCGAGCATCGCCACGAGCGTGACGAGCGCGAGGCCGATCATCAGTGCGGCCGCGGTCGAGGCGGTGCGCTGCGGGTTGCGGCGGGCGTTCTCGCGCGCGAGCCGGCCAACGGCGCCGCCGAAGCGAACGGCGGGCCAGCCGAGCGTCTCGGCGAGAGCGGGCACGAAGCGCGCAGACAGCAGCGCCACTC
Organism: Actinomycetota bacterium; assembly: GCA_046727635.1. Taxonomy (GTDB): domain Bacteria; phylum Actinomycetota; class Thermoleophilia; order Solirubrobacterales; family Thermoleophilaceae; genus JAICJR01. The sequence goes on from JBKPDA010000033.1 coordinate 5,402, forward strand.
CGATGAAGATCAACAGGGCGCCCAGCCCCATCGGGATCAGCACTCCGGCAGTGCTGAGGCCCGGCGCGAAGAGCCCGTAGGCCAGCAGGGCGAAGCCCAGGGCGGTGAGCACCGCGGAGCGGATCGTGCGGCCTCGCTGCGTGCCCCGCTCGGGGAGCACCGCGCCTTCGCGCACGGCGGCGATGGGCTCCACGCGCGTGGCGCGTATCGCCGGCCGCAGGCTCGCGACGATCGTGACCAGGATGCCGACGATCAGGCAGATGACCACCGTCTTCGTGCCGAACACGAGGCCGCTGTTCGGCAGCGTGAAGCCGACAGCGTCGAACAGGTGGAACAGCCCCTCGGCCAGCCCGAGTCCGGCGAACAGACCGGTGACGGAGGCGAGCACTCCGAGCGTGGTCGACTCGAGCAGGATGGCCCGCAGCACCTGGCGGCGGGTGGCGCCGAGCGTGCGCAGCGTGGCGAACTCGCGCGTGCGCTGGGCGATCGTGATCGAGAGCGAGTTCGCGATCACGAAGCTGCCCACGAACAGCGCGATGCCGGCAAACGCGAGCAGGAAGGTCCGCAGGAACGAGAGGAACGAATTGGTCGCGTCGGCCGACTTCTTCGCCTGCTGGGTGCCCGTGCGCACCTGGGTGCCCGGCGGCAGGATCGGCTTGATCTCGTTCACGAGCGTCTGCGGCGAGACGCCCTCGCGAGCCGAGGCACGGATGTCGTCGAGCTTGCCCACCTTGTTGAACAGCCGCTGTGCCGTGGGCAGGGTGAAGCCGGCCAGCGTCGCGCCGCCGAGCGACCCCGCCGAGCCGAACTTCACGAGGCCGGACACGCGCATCTTCTGCTCGGGCCCCTGGGCCTGCACGCCGATCGTGTCGCCCACCTTGATGTGCTTCTTGCTGGCGGTGGACGTGTCGATCACGACCTCGTTGTCGGCGGGCCAGTCGCCCTTGGAGATCGTGAGCGACTCGAACTGAGGACGCGCGGGATCCACGCTGAAGCCTAGGTTGGGCGCGCCGCCGAACGAGATGGCCTTGCCGTTCTTCACGAGCTGCGGCTGGCCGGCCACGCCGCCGATCGCGTCCTTCACGTCGGGCAGCTGGCGCACCTTTGCGAGCAGCGACTGCTCGAAGGACGGGATCTGGCTCTCGTTGCCGCTCATCGCCTGGGTGTCCTCCACCGCGCTGCGGCCGGTGATCGTCGCGTCGGTGTTGCGGTAGATCGTCTGGAAGATCGAGTTGAACGCCTTCGTGATCGAGTCCGTGAGCACGAACGTGCCGCTCATCAGGGCGACGCCGAGCACGATCGCGATCGCAGTGAGGATCGAGCGCAGCTTGCGCGACAGGAGGCCCTTGAGCGAGACCGCGATCACGCCGCCGTCAGCTCCTTCATCACGCCGATGATCGCGTCCTCGTCGGCGCGCGCCAGCTCGCGCACGATGCCCCCGTCCTCGAGGAACAGGATGCGGTCCGCGATTGCGGCGGCGTGCGGGTCGTGGGTGACCATCACCACTGTCTGGGCCACGTCGTCCACGGACCGGCGCAGCAGGCTGAGGATCTCCTCGCTGCCGGCTCGGTCGAGGTTGCCGGTGGGCTCGTCGGCGAACACCACGGTCGGGCGGCTCATCAGCGCGCGGGCGATGGCGGCGCGCTGCTGCTGACCTCCGGAGAGCTCGGCCGGGCGGTGGTGCAGCCGGTCGCCCAGGTGGCTCGTGTTGATCACCTCGTCGAACCAGGCCGGGTCCGGCTCCTTCCCGCCGATCGCCAGCGGCAGCTCGATGTTCTCACGCGCGTCGAGCATCGGCAGGAGGTTGAAGAACTGGAACACGAAGCCGATGTGGTCGCGCCGCAGCAGCGTGAGGTCGTCGTCGTTCAGCGTGGTGGTCTCGACGCCGTCGAACTGCACGCTGCCCGAGGTGGGCTTGTCGAGACCGGCCAGGCAGTGGATCAGCGTGGACTTGCCGGAGCCGGACGGACCCATCACCGCGGTCAGCTGCCCACGGCGGATGTCCACGTCCACGTCCCGAAGCGCGTACACCGCCGTGTCGCCTTCGCCGTAGCGACGGGTGACCCCGCGCGCGACCACCACGGCGCCGTCCGCACGTGCTGCGTCTCCCTGGGCCATTGACTCGTAGGTTGCCACTTAACCGGCGGCGAGTGCGTCAGCTTTCGAACCACGGGCCAGCTTCTGCCGCACGCCAGCGTCCAGCTCCACCTTGCGCAGCCGCACCGCGTCGGGCGTCACCTCCACGCATTCGTCCTCGCGGATGAAGTCGAGCGCCTGGTCCAGCGAGAGCTGGTGGTGGGGCGCCAGGCGCACGAGCTCGTCGGCCGTGGAGGAGCGCATGTTCGTGAGCTTCTTCTCGCGCACGGCATTCACGTCGAGGTCCTCCGCGCGCGAGTTCTCGCCCACCACCATGCCCTCGTACACCTCCTCGCCGGGACCGAGGAAGAGCTGCCCGCGATCGGACAGCTTGAGCAGGGCGAACTGCGTGGTGGCCCCGCGCCGGTCGGCCACCAGCGAGCCGGTGGGCCGCGTCTTTATCTCGCCGTGCCAGGGCTCGTAGCTCTCGAACACCGAATGGAGGATGCCGGTGCCGCGCGTCTCCGTCATGAACTCCGTGTTAAAGCCGATCAACCCGCGCGCGGGAATCAGGTATTCGAGCCGCACCCAGCCCGTGCCGTGGTTGATCATCTGGTCCATCCGGCCCTTGCGCAGGGCCAGCAGCTGGGTCGTCACGCCGAGGAAGTCCTCCGGGATGTCGATCGACAGGCGCTCAACCGGCTCGTGCAGGCGCCCGTCGAGCTCGCGCGTGAGCACCTGCGGCTTGCCCACCGTCAGCTCGAAGCCCTCGCGGCGGAGCGTCTCCACGAGCACGGCGAGCTGCAGCTCCCCGCGACCCTGCACCTCCCAGGTGTCCGGGCGTTCCGTCGGCTTCACGTCGATCGACACGTTGCCCACCAGCTCCTGATCCAGGCGGCTCTTCAGCAGGCGGGCGGTGAGCTTGTCGCCGGAGCGGCCGGCAAGCGGCGACGTGTTGATGCCGATGGTCATGCCGAGCGCCGGCTCGTCCACCGTCACCGGCGGCAGCGGTCGCGGATCGGCGGGGTCCGCGATCGTGTCGCCGATCATCACCTCGGGCAGCCCGGCCAGCGCGATCAGCTCGCCCGGTCCCGCCTCGTCGGCGTCCCGGCGCTCCATGCCCTCGGTGATGTAGAGCTCGGTGACCCTCACCTGCTCCACGGCGCCGTCGCGGCGGCACCAGGCCACGGTCTGCCCGCGGCGGATCGTGCCCTCGTGCACGCGGCAGAGCGCCAGCCGCCCCACGTAGGGCGAGGCGTCCAGGTTGGTCACGAGCGCCTGCAGCGGATGGCCAGCCTCGAAGGTCGGCGGCGGCACAGTGCCCACGATCAGCTCGAAGAGCGGGCGCAGGTCCTCTCCCTCCGCGCCCTCCTCGGTCGCGGCCCAGCCGGCCTTCGCGTTCGTGTAGACGATCGGGAACTCGATCTGCTCCTCGTCTGCGTCCAGGTCGAGGAACAGCTCATAGACCTCGTCCACCACCTCGCGGATTCGGGCGTCCGGCCGGTCGACCTTGTTCACCACGAGGATCGCGGGCAGGCGCCGCTCGAGCGCCTTGCGCAGCACGAAGCGCGTCTGCGGCAGCGGGCCCTCGGAGGCGTCCACCAGCAGCAGCACGCCGTCGACCATCGTCAGCCCTCGCTCCACCTCGCCGCCGAAGTCCGCGTGGCCCGGCGTGTCGACGAGGTTGATCTTCGTGTGGCCGTAGCGGACGGCCGCGTTCTTGGCGAGGATCGTGATGCCCCGCTCGCGCTCCTGGTCCATCGAGTCCATCACGCGGTCGGCCACCTGCTTGTGGGCCGAGAAGACGCCGGACTGGCGCAGCATCGCGTCGACCAGGGTGGTCTTCCCGTGGTCCACGTGCGCGATGATCGCGATGTTGCGCAGGTCCTCCCGCGAGGGCATGGCACTTACATTAGGCGGCGCAGGGGCTCGGCCAGGTTCCCCTTGCGCCCCACCGCCACGGACTCGAGCCCCAGCCACGCGGCCATCGCGTGCAGCTCGCCCGCCAGCGCCTCCGCGGTGTCGTCGGGCGCGTTCTCCTCGGCGAACGCCGCCGGCACGCGCAGCACACCGTTGGCCCGATCGGACTTGAGATCGACCCTGCCCACGAAGCGGTCGCCGAGCAGGAACGGCAGCACGTAGTAGCCGTGCACGCGCTTGGCCGCGGGCACGTAGATCTCGAGCCGGAAGCGAAAGTCGAACAGCGCCTCGGTGCGCGGACGCTCGAACACGAGGGAGTCGAACGGCGAGACGAGCGCCTTCGCCGCGACCCTTCGCGGGCGCCCCGCGTCCCGGTGGAGGAACGCCGGGCGCGACCAGCCCTCCACCGCCGCCGGGATCAGCTCGCCCTCGTCCACGAGGGCCTCGATTCCCGGCCGCGCCTCCTGCGGCTTGAGGCGGAAGTAGTCGCGCAGGCTCTGCTCGGTACCCACGCCCTGGGCCCTCGCAGCGATGCGGATCAGCTCGCGCCGGGCCTCCTCGGGATCGGGGTCGGGCGCGCCGGCCACCTCCTTCGGCAGTACGCGCTCGGGCAGGTCATAGCGGCGCTCGAACTGCTGGGTGCGATCGGCGGCGGTCACCCGGCCCGACCAGAACAGGTACTCGAGCGCGCGCTTGGTGTCGGACCAGTTCCAGCCCCAGTCCTCCTTGGGCGGCGGCCTGTCGTGCTCGAGCGCCTTCTCCACCTCCGCGGCGGTCATCGGCCCGCGGCTGGCCACTTCCTCGAGCACGGCTGCCACGACCTCCGGGCGCTCGCGCGCGATCCGCCTCATGCCGCCCCAGGCGTCGGTGTCCGCGGTGGTCATGCGCCAGCGCAGGAGCCGGTGCGTGGCGGGCGAGATGAACGACGCCTCGTGCGCCCAGTACTCCACGAGCCTGCGCGGCTCGCGCCCGGCCGCGCGCTGGAGCAAGGCGGTGTCGTAGGGACCAAGGCGACTGAAGAGCGGCAGCAGGTGGCTGCGCGCGAGCACATTCACGGAATCGATCTGGATCAACCCGATCCGGTCGATCACGCGCTGCAGGTGGCGCATCGTGGCCGCCCCCTTCGGCTTGGGCTCGGTGAAGCCCTGGGCCGCTAGGGCGATGCGCCGTGCCTGCGCTCGAGTCAGGTTCTCCACAGCCGCGCATGATGCCTGTCCCTTGCCGAGAGTTGGCGCGTCGAGTACCATCGCCGCGCCGCGCGGGGGTGCGGTACGGGAGAACACTAGGCAGGGGGTATAGCTCTGATGCGTCGGGGTCTTCTGGTCTGGCTCTGTGCCGGCCTCGTCCTGATCTTTGCCGCGCCGGCTCTCGCCGCCGACTACGTCAAGCACCAGGTGATCGTCAAGTACGCGCCCGGCTCGTCGAGTAGCGCGCGTGGTGTCGCCGCAAGGCTCGGCGGTGTGCAGGAAGTACTTGGGCACGTCTCGGGAGTGGGCGCGCAGGTGGTGCAGGTGTCGGGCGACGCGAAGGCGGCCGCCGCCGCGCTAAACCGCTCGGACACGGTGCTCTACGCGGAGCCGGACTACATCCTGCACGCGTTCGCTGTGCCGAACGACCCGCTCTACGGCCAGCTGTACGGGCTGTCGCAGATGCAGGCGCCCACCGGGTGGGACGAGGCGGGGCTCGGCAGCTTCCCCACCGGGAACGGCGTGAAGGTGGGAATCGTCGACACCGGCGTCGATCAGACCCATGAGGACCTCGTCGGCCAAACCGTGAACTGTGCCGGCGTGAACTCGTTCGGCTTCCTCGGGCTCATCGGCGGCGACCCGACGATCGTCGCGAACAAGTGCACCGACGACAACGACCACGGCACCCACGTGTCGGGCACGCTTGCCGCGATCGCGAACAACGGCAAGGGCGTGGCCGGCGTGGCGTTCAACTCGCGGCTCGCCGAGTGCAAGGCGCTCAACTCCTCGGGCAGCGGCTCCACCGCCGGTGTGGCGAACTGCATCGTGTGGGCGGCGCAGCAGGGCGTTCGGGTGATCTCCATGTCGCTCGGCGGGGGCGCGTCCACGACGTTGCAGCAGGCGGTGCAGACCGCGTGGACAACGGCAACGGCGCCGTGATCGTGGCCGCGGCCGGCAACGACGGCGACTCCACGCTGGAGTACCCGGCGGCCTATCCCGAGGTGGTCTCGGTTGCGGCCGTGGACTCGAGCGACGCCCACGCGTCGTTCTCGAACGTGAACAGCGACGTGGAGGTGTCGGCGGCCGGCGTGAACGTGCTGTCCGCGAAGCGCGGCGGCGGCTACCAGCAGCTGTCCGGCACGTCGATGGCCACGCCGCATGCCGCGGGGGTGGCGGCGCTCATCGCGTACCACAACCCCAGCTGGACGGCCGCTCAGATCCGCTCGAAGCTCGACAGCGGAGTGGACGACCTCGGAACTCCGGGGCGCGACTCCACCTTCGGCTACGGCCGGGTGAACCTGGCCAAGGCGCTGTCGCCGTAGCCCACAGGCGAGTGCGCAGCCGGCGCTACCCGAGCGCCGGCTGCGCGAGTCCCATCTGCTCCATCAGCCGGGCGGTGGTGTCCGAACCCGGGCCCCGGTGCTCGACGATCCGGCCATCGCGGAGGCGGGCCGCGTTCGTCACCCATAGGTCGACCGGCTGACCCGCGCCGCTTACGCCCAGCATCTCGCCGGTGAAGCTGGCGAGCGCTCGCGTCTGCCAGACGAGCGTCGTGTCGTCCAGCAACCTGATGTCGCTCAGCTCGTGCCGGTAGTCCGGCAGCGCGGCACGGAACCCCTCGAGCATCGCGATCAGGCCGTCGTGGCCGTAGAAATCACCCATCCCGGTGTGCTCCACCATCTCCTCGTCGAACAGCTCTGGCAGCTTCGAGTAGTCGCCGCCGTCGATCACCTCGCCGAACACGCGCCGCACGAGCTCTGCAGCCTGCGCCTGGTCCACCGTCGTCCTCCTTGCATCGCTTGCCGCTGCTTCGCAGGGGCCGTGTGGACGGATCAATTTTTAGGTGGAAAGCGCTTGCGTAAACGCCCTACCCGTACTACGTTCGGGGTAAGCCGACCCCAAGCACAGGCAGCCGCTCGCCACGGCTCGCCGACCTCGGCGGACGTCATGAACCGACTCGCAGCTTGGCCCAAAACCCTCTTCGTCGCGGCGTGCGTGCTCGCGGTGATTGCCATGCAGGCGGGCACGAGCTCGGCCAAGACGAGCTCGCTTAGGCGCATGGAGACGCTGGTTCTCGGACCAGAGCACGCTGCCGAGCACGCGGCGGAGCGGGCGCAGATGAGGGCCGCAAAGCGGGCCTGGGAGCGGCTGTCGCCTGCCCAGCGCGCCCGCATCGCCAGCCGCGCATGGACCGCTGCGCGCGCGGAGGCTCACGCGTCCGCCGAGATGGATCCCGCCGTCTATGGCAAGTGGACCCAGGGCCCGTTCCGGATCCCCGTGCACGCGGTCCACATGGCGCTCCTGCCCACCGGCAAGGTGCTCTTCTTCGCGTACCCGTTCCACCCGGAGCAGGCGCCGGGGCAGCCCCCTGGACAGGCGGCCACCGCGGGAGACGCGTGGCTGTGGGACCCGACCAAGGACCCCGACCCGACCACCACCGCGGACCCCGCCAACGAGCCCGACGTGTTCAAGGAGGTCGTCCCACCGTTCGATCCGCAGACCAATGGCCCCGCGTCGCTGTTCTGTGCCGGGCTCGCATTCCTACCCAACGGCGATCTGCTCGTCACGGGCGGCACGCTGCGCTTCCCGACGGCCACCGATCCCAACCACCTCGGGTTGAACAAGGCCTACACCTTCAACCCGTGGCAGGAGGCCTGGATCGAGCAGCCCGACATGCAGCACGGGCGCTGGTACCCGTCGGAGGTCGAGCTGCCCGACGGCCGCATGGCGGTGCTCGCGGGACTCGACGAGACCGGGAAGCAGGACAACGCCCAGCTACAGATCTTCAACCCCACCGAGGACCCGTCCGGGATTGGCACTTGGACATACGCGTCGCAGGGCGACCGCAAGACCGACCTCTACCCGCACCTCACCCTGCTCGGCAACGGCAAGGTGCTGCTCGGCGGCCCCGGCCCCGGCGACTCGGCCGTGCTCGACACGAGCAGCCTTCAGTGGACCAACGCGGGGACTCATGGCGACCGCCGCATGTACGGCACCGAGATGCTCATGCCGAAGGGCACCGACGCGTCGGAGAAGGTCACGGAGATCGGCGGTTTCCCCGACCAGACGCCGCCGGGCCTGAACCCCGCCACGTACCCGGCGACCAACACCAGCCAGACCTTCGATCTCAGCCTCAGCACGCCGCAGTGGACCGCCGATCCGTCGATGAACCTGAACGTGGCCCGCGCCAACATGCAGACGGTCTGGCTGCCGGACGGGTCGATGGTCACGATCGGCGGCGGCAACGGTCGCCAGAACGGCAGCCTGTACGTGCTGGCCAACGGCAAGCCGGAGCACCAGATCGAGCTGTGGGACCCGTCAGTGGGGCACTGGGTTCTCGGGCCGGCGCAGCAGATCGATCGCGCCTACCACTCCACCGCGCTGCTCCTGCC
>JBKPDA010000034.1:0-5824 GCA_046727635.1 Actinomycetota bacterium
GGTCACGCTCGACGCCGAGCCGGTGCTCTACGTGGAGCGCGGCGGCAAGGGACTCGTCACGCTGCGCGACCCACACCCCGACTGGCTTCGCCCGGCTCTCGAGGCACTTGCCGATCACGTGCGCCGCGGCCGCCTCAAGCGACTCGGCATCGAGCGGTTTGACGGCGAGCCGGTGGTGGGATCGGAGCTCGAGCCTCTCCTCATCGAGATCGGCTTCCGGCAGAGCCCCCGACGCCTGACGCTGACCGCGTAGCACGACACTGATGCCCGAGGGCGACACCATCCACCACGCAGCGCGCCGGGTCGGTGCCGCGCTGGTGGGGCACGAGATCGTCTCGATCGAGACGCCGCAGCAACGGCATGCGCTCGACCGCTGGCCCGAGCGCCTGTCAGGGCGGGGTGTACGGGCTGTGGACGCTCGCGGCAAGCACCTGTTCCTGCGCTTCGACGGCGACCTGACCCTGCACTCCCACCTGCGCATGGGAGGCATGTGGGGCGTCTACCGCCGCGGCGAGCGCTGGCGCCGCTCGGCGCATCGCGCCTGGCTCGTGATCCGCACGCCCGAGCACGAGGTGGTGCAGTTCGACGGGCCGGTGCTCGAGCTGATGACCGACAGCCGCACGCGGTTCGACCAGCGGCTGGCCGCCCTCGGCCCGGACCTTTTGGCCGACGACTTCGACGAGCGCCGCTATCTCGGGCGCCTGCGCGAGGACGATCCCACCCGTCCCTTCGGCGACGCCCTGCTCGACCAGCGGACGCTCTCGGGCGTGGGCAACATCTGGCGCTCTGAGGCCTGCTTCCACGCTCGGGTGCTGCCGCAGCGCAGGCTGCGAGAGGTCTCGGACGAGGAGGCGCTCGAGGCCGTGCGCGCCATCCGCCCGCTTATGCGCGAGGCGGCCGAGACGCGCGGCTACGCCGAGCGGGTGTCGGTCTACCGCCGCGCGGGACGGCCCTGCAGCCGCTGCCAGACCCGGATCGAGTCGGGCCGCATCGGGGACGACAACCGCACCGCGTACTGGTGCCCAGGTTGCCAGTCGTGAAGCGCGTGGGTCACAAGGGGGCGGACCTGATCGCCCCCGGCAACACGATCGAGAGCTTCGAGGCCGCGCTCTCGCACGGTGTCGACATGATCGAGTTCGACGTGCTGCGGCTGCGCGACGGGAGCCTGGTTCTCGCCCACGACTACGAGGACGCGGGCCGCCGCCGGCCGGTCACGCTCGAGGAGGGGCTCGATCACTTCGCGGGCGACGCGTACGCAGACGTGGAGCTCGACGTGGACCTGAAGCTGCCGGGCTACGAGCGTGAAGTGGTGGAGGGACTGGCCGCCCGGGGTCTCAGGGAACGCTCGCTGATCTCCAGCACCTACCCCGAGAGCCTCGACCTGATCGGCCGGCTCGACCCGGATCAGCGGCGCGGCTGGTCGGTGCCGCGCGCGCGGCGCGACTACACGCAGAGCCCGCTGGGCGTGTTCGTCCTGCCGCTGCTGGCCTATATGCGCCGCCGCCTTCCCGGGCAGGCTGCTCACATGCTGCACGGGGGCCGGTGCGAGGCCGTCATGTGCCACTGGCGGCTTGTCAGCGGTGCGCTGGTGAAGGCGGTGCACTCAGCCGGCGGGCATCTCTATGTCTGGACCGTCGACGACGCGACGCACATCGAGCAGCTCTCGGCGCTCGGCGTGGACGGCGTGATCACGAACGACCCGCGCCTGTTCGGCTAGTGCAGGACGCAGATCCCGTCTGAGTAGCCGGGTGGATCGGCGCCCGTCGTGGACTTGAAGCCGCCCTTGGTGTTCGCCTGAGCGCGGCGCACCACTACGCTGCGCATCTTCCCGTTCACGCGCCGCCGGACGCGCCACTGGAAGTTCACGACGCCCCGCAGCGTGTACGTCGAGCCGGCGGCGGGCGGGGAGAACGAGAACGTCCAGCCCAACTCGCGCGTCGCGCGTGCCGAACCCGCGAGCACCCAGCCCGAGTCGCCGTTGCCCTTCACGTTGAACCACTTGTTCTTCGTCGTGTCCAAGAACTGCGCGCGGAAGCGCATCCACATCCGTTTTCTCGTCCCGTCGCCCGGCATGCTGGCGCGCACGCCCATCTGATCGGGATGGCGCAGCGTGTCGCAGATGTTCACCGTGGCCCACAGATCCGCCGGCCTTGGAGCGGCCTGCGCGCTGCCGGCGACGGCGACCACGGCGAGCGGAACGGATGCGAAAAGCACGATTCGCCGTCGAAAGAACATGTCCAGTGAGCCCATGAACGTGCGAAAAGTTGCGTGATGGATCGTGAAGTGGCGCGTAATAAAGGTGTGAGCGAGTCGGTAGTCGAGCCCTTGACACCGCTTGTTGCGGACACCCCGTCAAGTGAAACATTCGAGGCGCTCTACCGGCGCACCTTCGCGCGCGTGTACGGGTATGTGGCCTCGCTGCTGCAGGATCGCGCCGCCGCCGAGGACGTCACCGCTCTGGCCTTCGAGCGCGCCTACCGCAAGCGCCTGAGCTTCCGGGCGCACCGCGGCACCCCCGAGGCGTGGATGTTCGGGATTGCCCGCAACGCCGCCCTCGACGAATTGCGTCACCGGAAGCGCCGCGCCACCCTCGAGGTGGACCCCCAAGACGCAGACTCCCCCGCACCCGAGGAGTACGCCGAGCTGACCATCCGCCGCGAGGTGGTACGCGCCGCGCTCGCTACGCTCGAGCCCGTCGAGCGCGACCTGGTGGCGCTGAAGTTCAGCGGCGGGCTCTCGAACGCCGAGATAGCACGCGTGCTGCGCATCTCCGAGTCCAACGCGGGCACCCGTCTGCACCGCACGATTCAGAAGCTGAGGGAGGCATGCGATGAGCGCGCCTGAAGCAACGCTCGAGGCCATCGACGCCGCGCTGGCCGAAGGGCGGGTCACCGATCCGCAGGAGGCACAGATCCAGGAGCTCGCGCTCGCGCTCCGGGCGGAGTCGCCGCACCCGAGCGATGCGTTCGGGGAGCGCCTCGACGTGCGCGTGAGTGCCGGCTTCCCGCGTAAGCGCCTGCTGGGCCTGCCGAGCCTGCCGCCAGTTGCCCTGCTCGGCAGCGCCGCTGCCGCCGTGGTGGCAGTGGTGGTTGCGGTCTCGCTGGTGGGACACGGGAGCGGCTCTGCTCGCCACGAGGCCAAGGTCGCGGTCCCCACAGAGTCGGCCGCGGGCGACCGCGCGGCGGCATCGAGCGGAGTGGCTGTCCAGACCGCGCCCCAGGCGCTTCCCGTCATTCCCGTGCGCCAGCACCCGCGCCATGTCGAGCGCTCGGCCTCGCTCACGCTCGCGGCCACCCGCGACAAGCTCGAAACGGTGGGCAACGAGATCGTTGCGGTGGTGGATCGCCACCGCGGCTACGTGCTCCACTCGTCGGTGACCAGCGGCTCCGGCGGAGGCGGATCGTTCGACCTGCGCGTGCCCGTGGGCCAGCTCCAGGGCACGCTGGCGGATCTGTCCAAACTCGCCGACGTGCGCTCGCGCAGCCAGAACGTGAACGACGTGACGAGCTCCTACAACGCCACGCAGGACCGGCTCGCTACCCAGCAGGCGCTGCGCCAGAGCCTGCTCAAGCAGCTCGCGGCCGCCACCACGGATTCGCAGACCCGCGCACTGCGCAGCCGCCTGCGGCTCGTGTCGGCCGAGATCCGGTCGCTCAGCGCGAGGTTCGACAACCTGCGCCAGCACACGAGCTTCGCGTCGATCGCCGTCTCGCTCGTGCCGAAGCGCGCCCACCCGGTGATCAACGAGGGCGGAATCGCCGGCGATTTTCATGACTCGCTGCGCTCGCTGGTCGACTCGTTTGGCATCGCCCTCCGGGTGCTGGGCGTGGCGATCCCGATCGGGATCGTCGCGGGACTCGGCTGGTTCGGGTTCGCGGTGCTGCAGCGGCGGCGGCGAGAGGCTGCTCTCTTCTAGTGCTCCACGCGGGCGTCGAAGCCCTCGGCCTTCACGGCGTCGAGGATCGCGCGCCCGTGCTCCGGGCCGTTCGTCTGCAGCACGAGCTGGATGCCGGTCTCACGCACGTGCAGGTCCGTGGTCTCCCGCAGGTGCTGTACCTCCATCACGTTCGCGCCGCGCTCCGCCACCACGCGCAGTAGCCCAGCGAGCGCGCCCGGGCGATCGGGCACCACGGTGAAGATGACGATGCGCCGGCCGGCGGCGGTCTCGCCCATGCGGATGCACTCGGCCAGGAGCGACGCGTCCACGTTTCCGCCGGACAGCACGGCGCACACCGAGCCCTCGCCCGGCGCGCTCACCTTGCCCTGCATCAGGGCCGCGACAGCCACCGCGCCCGCGCCCTCGACAACCAGCTTCGAGCGCTCGAGCAGCATCACCATCGCCTCGGCCACCTGGTCGTCGCTCACGGTCACGACGTCGTCCAGCCAGCGCTCTACGAGCGGCAGCGTGAGCTCGCCCGGCTGCTTCACGGCAATGCCGTCGCAGATCGTGTTGGCCGAGCGGGCGCCGATCGGACGGTGTGCGCGAAGCGACGCCAGGTACGGCGCGCAGCCCTCGGCCTGCACGCCCACCACGCGTACCTCGGGGATGAGCGACTTGACCGCAATAGCCGTCCCGGTGGCGAGACCGCCGCCGCCGAGCGGCACCACCAGAAGCCGCACGTCCGGCGCCTGGCTCGCGATCTCGAGGCCGAGCGTGCCCTGGCCGGCCACGACGCTGGGATCGTCGAACGCGTGCACCCGGGTCATCCCCTCACGCTCGGCCAGCTCGTCGGCGGCGCGCCCAGCCTCGTCGAAGGCCCCCTCGACCTGCACCACCTCGCCGCCGTACTGCCGCACGGCGGCCACCTTCGCGAGCGACGCTTCGATCGGCATCACCGCGATTGCCTTCGTCCCGAGCCGCCGAGCGGCGAACGCCACGCCCTGAGCGTGGTTGCCCGCGCTTGCGGCCACCACCCCCGCCTCGCGTTCGGCCGTGGAGAGGAGGGCGATCCGATTCGATGCCCCGCGCACCTTGAACGAGCCGGTGAGCTGCAGGTTCTCGGCCTTCAGCAGCACCCGCGCGCCCAGTCGCCGCGACAGCTCGCCCGCCGGCAACAGCGGCGTCTCGCGGATCAGCGGACGGATGCGCTCCTCGGCCGCCCGGATGTCCTCGAGGTCGAGTCGCTCGGCGGTGGCGGAGGCATCCATTAGATGATTGATCGCACGGCCGCGTGTGGTCGGGGGCGCGTCCAGATCAAGCTGATCAAGGACGCAGGGTCGAAGGCTTGCTTGTGGCAAGCCGAGACCCGAGGACGCGGAGCAGCGCAGATGTGGCGCGTCATCCGGACGTGCGTGGTCGTGGGATGAATCATCCAGGAAGCGCCACGACGGCGTCTATCTCCACGCGCGCCCCCCTTGGCAGAGCGGCGACGCCCACGGCCGCCCGCGCGGGCGGGTCGGAGTCGAAGAAGCGCTGGTACGCGGCGTTCACCTCGGCGAAGTCACCGGCCAGGTCGGTGAGGAAAACGCCAACGCGCACGGCATTCGCCAGCGTCGTGCCTCCCGCCTGGCACACCGCCTCGAGGTTCTCGAGGCAGCGGGTGGCCTGGTCCCCGGCGCCGCCGTCCACGAGCTCACCGGTGGCGGGATCGAGCGGGATCTGACCTGAGCAGAACAACAGCGAGCCGCTGATGGCGACGGCGTGCGAATAAGCACCCACAGCCGCTGGCGCCCCATCCGCATCCACGATCTGGCGAGAATTTCCCATACCGGAAAGCTACTGCGGTGCGATCATCCGCACATGCCAAACGGGGAGGAGACCACAGGCCTGCTGGCCCGGGTGCCGATCTTCTCGGGACTGACCGAGGACCAGCTTGCCGGACTT
>JBKPDA010000035.1:0-14319 GCA_046727635.1 Actinomycetota bacterium
GCTGCAGGTTGTGCAGCATGCGCTCGGGGTAGATCACCAGGCCCTCGACCATGGTGGTGGCACGCGCGAGCATGAAGTCGGCCAGGATGGTGGCGTCGGGCAGCGCGACCCGCTCCACCGACGAGTGCGAGATGTCCCGCTCGTGCCAGAGCGCGATGTCCTCCAGCCCGGCCTGCGAGTAGCCGCGCAGTAGCCGCGCGATGCCGGTGATCCGCTCGGAGACGATCGGGTTGCGCTTGTGCGGCATCGCGGACGAGCCCTTCTGGCCCTCGCGGAAGGGCTCCTCCACCTCGCGCACCTCGGTGCGCTGCAGGTGCCTGATCTCGGTGGCGAAGCGCTCCAGCCCGGCGCCCGCGATCGCGATCGCCGTGAGCAACTCGGCGTGCCGGTCGCGCGCCACCACCTGCGTGGACACGTCCTCGCGCGCGAGACCGAGGCGCTGCAGGACGATCCGCTCGAACTCGGGCCCGTTCGAGGCGTATGTGCCCACCGCGCCTGACAGCGCGCCCACCGACACCTGCTCCACCGCCCGCTCCAGCCGGCGCACGTTGCGGTGCGCCTCGAAGGCGAAGCCGGCCAGCTTGACCCCGAACGTGGTGGGCTCGGCGTGCACGCCGTGGGTGCGTCCGACGCAGAGCGTGCCCCGGTGCGCTCGGGCCTGGCGGATGAGCGCGTCGCGGTAGTCGCGAGCGCCGCCGATCAGGATCAGGCCGGCGGCGGTGAGCTGAAGCGCCAGCGCCGTGTCGAGAACGTCCGACGAGGTGAGACCGTGGTGCACCCAGCGGCCCGCCTCGCCCACCGACCCGGCCACCACGTCCACGAACGCGGCCACGTCGTGGTCGGTGACCTTCTCGCGCTCCTTCACCGCCTCGACCGTGAACGAGGCGCGGTCGCGGATCTCAGCCGCGTCGTCGGCAGGAACCACTCCCAGCTCCTCGAGGCCGTCGACTGCCGCCAGCTCCACCTGGAGCCAGGTGTCGAGCTTCCGCTGCTCGGACCAAACCGCGCCTATCTCAGGCCGTGTGTACCTCTCGATCAATTGACGTCCTATGCGTCGAGGATCTTGGCAGCCATCACGGCCGCGTTCCTCGCGCCGTTCACCGCCATGCACGCCACCGGCACGCCCGGCGGCATCTGGGCTATGGCGAGCAGGGCGTCGAGCCCGCCGCCCACCGAGGTGTTCGAGGTCAACGGCACCCCGATCACCGGCAGATCGGTGTGCGCGGCCACCACGCCGGGCAGCGCGGCGGCAAGCCCGGCCCCGGCGATGATCACCTTCAGCCCGCGCATGCGCGCGTTGCGTGCGTAGTCCGCCACCACCTCCGGATCGCGGTGCGCGCTCATCACGCGGATCTCGTAGCGGATGCCGCGCTCCTCGAGCTCGGTGCCGGCCTTCTCCATCACCGGCATGTCGCTCTTCGAACCCATCACGATGCCCACCAGCGGCGCGTCCACGTCGAGGTCGTCGAACATCGCCTCGACCTCGGTCTCGGTTGCCGGAGCGCCCTCGTGGTGGGTCACGCCTCGACCCTGTCCACCGCACGCGCGGCTATGTCGTGTCGCATCTGCTTGCCATCGAACTCGACGCGCTCCGCGGCGGCGTACGCGCGCTCGCGCGCCTCGGCGGCTGTTGCCCCGATGCCCGTGACGTTGAGCACCCGGCCGCCGGCGGTGACGATCTTGCCATCTTCCTCCCTCGTTCCGGCGTGGAGCACCTCCACCTCGAGCGAGTCGATTGCGCGCAGCCCGCTGATCTCGTCGCCGGAGGAGGACGACTCCGGGTATCCGCGCGAGGCGAGCACCACCGTGACCGCCCACGTGGGCGACCACTCGAGCTCCACTCCCTCGAGTCCGCCCGGTCGGGAAGCGGCGTCCAGCAGCTCGAGCAGATCCGAGCGCAGCCGCGGCAGCACCGCCTGGGTCTCCGGATCGCCGAAGCGACAGTTGTACTCGAGCACCCGCGGTCCGTCGGCGGTCATCATCAGCCCCGCGTAGAGCACGCCGTGGTACGGCGTGCCGCGGCGTCGCAGCTCGTCCACGATCGGCTGGTGCACCGTGCGCGCCAGCACCTCGGCGTGCTCGCGCCCAATACCGGGCACGGGCGAGTAGCTGCCCATGCCGCCCGTGTTCGGCCCACGGTCGCCGTCGTAGATCCGCTTGTAGTCCTGAGCCGGCGCCATCGGCACCGCCGTCTCGCCGTCGCACAGCGCCAGCAGCGAGAGCTCCTCGCCCTCCAGGTACTCCTCGAGCACCACGGTGGTGTCGCCAAAACGGCGATCGACGAAGAACTCGTCCACGGCCTCGCGCGCCTCGCGCTCGGTCTCGCAGATGATCACGCCCTTGCCCGCGGCGAGCACGTCGGCCTTCAGCACCGCCGGGTACGACGCGCAGGCGATGTTCGCGAGCGCCTCCTCCCGATCCTTGAACACGGTGTAGGACGCGGTGGGGATGCCCACCGCGCGCATCAGCTCCTTCGCGTAGGCCTTCGATCCTTCGATGCGCGCGGCGGCGGCCGTCGGCCCGAAGGCGCGTATGCCCTCGGCGGCCAGCGCGTCGACGAGCCCGGCCACGAGCGGTGCCTCGGGACCCACCACCACGAAGCCGCAGCCCTCGTCGCGGGCGAGGGCGACGATCCCCTCCACGTCGTCGGCCGCCACCGGGTGGCACGGCACCCGGTCGCGCTCGATGCCGGCGTTGCCAGGCGCGGCCAGCAGCTCCAGCCGCTGGGGACTGCGGAACAGGGCACGCACGATCGCGTGCTCGCGGCCCCCTCCTCCAACTACCAGTACGCGCACCTAGCTCCTTACAAGGCGGCGATGAACTCGTCCACTGGGATCGCGACGAGCGTTTCGTACTTGGCCGTGCCCCGCGAGCCGAGCTCGAGCGAAACGCGCGCGATCGTCTGCTCGTCCGGCGCCTCCACGATGTTCACGAAGTCGAAGCGTCCAAGCGTGGCCCATTGCGCCTTCACCGTCGCGCCGAGCTGCTCGACCTCTTTGTTCACCTCGCGAATCCGCGTGGGGTTGTTCTTCACCGTCTGGACCCCCTCGGGGGTCAGCGTGCTGAGCAGCACAAAAGTAGGCATGACGTTCCTTTCCCCGCTGGGTGACTGCACCGGGGTTTCTCGCAGCTTTTTGGCCCCGATGCAAGGTCGCCGCTGCCCGCACTCCGAGCCAGCTACCGTTTGAGCAGGTGGCGGCGGGGAGAGCAATCATGGCAGCAGTGGCGGTGGGACTCCTCGCGGCCGCGCCCGCACGCGCCGCCACTCTCGCCGTAAATGCGCCCTGCTTCCTTGACACCGACCTGATCACCGTCACCGGCAGCGGCTTCACCCCCGGCGCGCCCATCAGCTACGCGTTCGACGGCGTGACCTCGACCTCGGGGGCCGCGGACGGGTCCGGCAACATCACCCAGCAGATCGCGGCGCCCGTGCTGCCGGTCGGCACGGCGTCGCACGTCTACAACCTGACGGGCACCGACCAGGTGAACCTCGCGAACGTGGGCACCACGCAGGTCACCGTGACCCAGCTGACGGCCACGCTCAGCCCGACGAGGGCCAGCCCGAGCCACAAGGTGAAGTTCAACGTGCGCGGGATGCCGCCGGGCGTTCAGCTCTACCTGCACTACGTCTTCCACGGGCGCTCGAAGGTAGACGTGGCGCTGGGCAAGCCGAAGGCGCCCTGCGGCACGCTGTCGGTGAAGCGGCGCTTCTTCCCCTTCCGGCACCCGAAGCTCGGCATCTGGACCTTCCAGTTCGACGACCAGAAGCGCTACTCCAAGAACAGTCGCCCGGCCATCCGCGGGAAGGTCCAGCTGTACCGGACCTTTACATCGTCCGCCACGGCGGCCATGCTCGGCTGATGCTGATCTCAACGATGAACGACATTCCAGGCCGCACCGTCGTCGAGGTATACGGCGAGGTGATGGGCCTCACGGTGCGCTCGCGCAACATCGGCTCCCAGATCGGGGCGAGCTTCAAGTCGCTGGTCGGCGGCGAGCTGAAGGGCATGACCAAGGCGCTCGTGGACAGCCGCCACGAGGTGATCGCCCGCATGGTGGAAGAGGCGGAGGCCAAGGGGGCCGACGCCATCTTGGCGATGCGCTTCGACACCTCGGAGATGGGTCCGAACTGGACCGAGATCTGCGCGTACGGCACAGCGGTGCGAACGCAGGCCGCCTGAGCGGACGGCGGGACCCCCGGCCGGTAGCTCGTTCTCCGGGAGGGGATCACGCCCGTGCCGGGGGCCGTCGGACCCGCCGTCTTACTACTGACAACCTCTTAGCGGCGCAGACGTAGCGGTTCAGTCGCCGGGTCCGGCTGCGGTGTCGGCATTCGACATCACCACGATCGCGCCGTAGTTCTCGCCGGCCGCGTCGAGCAGGGGGAGGACCTGCACCCTGCAGCGGAAGCTGCGTCCGCGCCGATTCACGGCATCCACCGTCATGTCCGTCGACTCTCCGTCTCCTACCAGTCCGCGGCGAATCGGCGCCTTGAGCGCCTCCACGGGAAACCCGATGTCTAGCGAGAGAAAGTGCCGGCCGAGAACCTCGCGATCAACGAGCCCCCAGAGCTCGCCGGCGGCGCTGTTCCAGAGCTGGATGGACTGTTCGCGGTCGAGCACGATCACGGCGGCGCCGAGATTCCCGACAATCCCCTCCAGGAAGAGGTTGAGCCGATCGAGCTCGCCGGTGCGCTCCCGCTGCTCGTCGTTCAGCGCCTCCAGCTCGTCGTTCGTCGACTGGAGCTCCTCGTTCATGGTCTCGAGCTCTTCGTTGGTCGACTGGAGCTCCTCGTTCGTCGTCTCGAGCTCCTCGTTGGTCGACTGGAGCTCCTCGTTCGTCGTCTCGAGCTCCTCCACGGTCGACTGCAGCTCCTCATAAGCGGTCTCGAGCTCGCGCTCGACCGATCGGTGCTGATCGTCGAGCCGTGCGACGACGGTGACGTCAACGAACGTGATGCTTGCGCCAAGACTCTCAGCAGCTTCGGCGTCGCCATACAGCGGCGTGACGTGCACGTCGAGGGTGCGCTGGCCGTCGGCGGACGACCAATCCACCCGGCCGACTTCGATCTGGCGCCGGAGCTCGTATGCCTGGTCAAGAACGGATCGCAGCTCCACCGGCCGGTAGGAGATCTCGAGATCCCTGAACGGCCGGCCCAGATCCGCCGCCCGAATCTGGAACATCGCGCGAGCCACCTCGTTGGCGGCCGCGAGGAACCCGCGCCGGTCCACCGTGAGCTGAGCGACCGGCGCAACGTCCGCGGAGCCCTCTACCAGGCGGGAATAGCGCTCTGAAGCCTCGTGACCGAAGCGGAACTGAGGTGCGATGGCCAGGCGATCTGCCGCAGCCTCACGCGGCACCTTCTTGAAGATGCGCCACTTGAGGTCGTAGGGCACGAACAGGTCCCCGTGCGTAATCAGCATCTCCGACTTGCCGAGGAACAGGAAGCCCGTGTCGCGGAGCGAGAAGTTGAAGCGGTTCAGGATGCGAGCCTGCGTCTCCGACGTGAAGTAGATGAGCGCGTTGCGTGAGATCAGAAGGTCCACACGCGAGATGGGAGCGTCCTGGACGAGGTCGTTGCGCCCGAATATCACGGAGCGGCGGAGATCCGTACGAAACAGGTGTCCGCGGCTGTTCTCCTCGAAGTACCTGTCGCGCAGCTCGTTTGGCACGTCCTTGATTGCCTGCCGGGAGAAAATGCCCTGGCGAGCCACGCTCAGCGCCGCCTCGTCCACGTCCGTTGCGTAGATCTTCACCCGCTTACGGAAGTGGTCTTCACCAAGCGCCTCGGCCAGGAGGATTGCCACCGAGTACGGCTCCTCCCCCGACGCGCAGGCCGCCGACCAGACGCGGATCGGCTGCGTCGCCGGCGTGTCCTCCAGGAGCTTTGGAATGACCTCTTCTGCCAGGAAGTCCCACGCGGGCTGGTCGCGGAAGAAGCCGGTGACGTTGATCAGGATGGTGTCGAAGAGGTCCCTGAACTCGTCCGGGTGCACCTGGAGGTAGTCCTCGTAGGCGCCGTACGTGTTTGCCCCGACCGCGTCCATGCGCTTGCGGAAGCGCCGCTCGAGGCTGCTTCGCTTGTAGCCGCTGAAGTCGAAGCCGCGGTCCGTCTTCAGGTATTCGAGGAGGGACGCCAGCTCCTCGGAGTCACCTTCCTCGGGGCGTGTTCGCTCGGTGTCGCTCACGCCGCGGGCTGAGCTTCATCCGGGGTCGGCGGAACGGGTGCGCGCCCCAGCTCGGCGATCGTTTGCCTCACGGCGTCCGCGTGCAGCGTCACGTCCGCAGCCTTGCCCTCGAAGCGGCGGGCGACGTCGCCCGAGGGAGCGGACCTGCGGGCCAGCCGCCGGAACAGGTCGGCGCGTTCTTCGAGGTTGCGGAGAGCGGACCAGAGCGCGACCTCGAGCGCCACACCCTGCTCAGCCTGCATGCTCTCCACCGAGTAGGCGTGGCCGACGTGGCATCTGAAGCGAACGACGTCGCCCTCCTGCTGCTCCCACAGCGCGCCGCCGCACTCCGGACAGGTGAGACCGCTCGGGTCACCCTCCAACGGAGTCTTGTCCGCGGCGTCGTGCTCCGAGAACGCAAGCTCAGCGATGGGCTCGGGAGCTGGCGACTCGATGGGCGTGTCGATGAGCGCGCAGATCGCGTCGGCCATGTCGGCTATCTCCACGATGTGGTCGGCAACGCCGTGCTCGATGGCGCTTCTGGGCATTCCGTCGTAGAGGGCGTCGTCGGGATCTTGGACCACCGTCGTGCCCCCGGAGCGCTGCACCACACGGAGGCCGGCAGTCCCGTCGTCGAGGGTGCCCGAGAGCACGATCGCTATGACCTGATCTCCAAAGCTTCGCGCGGCGCTCCGGAAGAGCGGATCGATCGCCGGCCGGTGCCCGTTCTCGCGCGGCCCGTGAGTGAGCGCGATGCGATCGTCCGCTACGAGCATGTGATGGTCCGGAGGGCCAACGTAGATGTGGCCTCGCTCGAGGCGCTCGCCGTTGCGCGCGCCGGTCGCGGGGAGAGCGCCGGCTCGATCGAGGATGCTCGCCAGAACGCTCGTGCCGGTTGAGAGAACATGCAGCACGACGAGCATCGCCGCGGGCAGTTCCTGCGGCAGGTTCGCCACCAGCTTGCCAAGCGCCTCGACCCCGCCCGCGGAAGCTCCCACGACCACGAGATCGCGCTGGCGCACGGCACCCTCAGGACTGCCGTGAACGGAAGCCCGGTCTCGCAGCGGTCCTTCGTGCGGGGCCACGCAGCGATTCTCCCACTGGGACCCGCGCGCGGCCTAGGTGCTGTGGTTTGTCCCGTCCCCGTCCAGGACGAAGACTTCGATGCTCACATCGGGGTCGTGGTGCATCGTGCTCATGAACGCAGACACGCGCCGGCCGAGCACCTCCCCAACGGCCGCTGCGAACTCCTCCCTGACGGCTTCCTGGAACTCGTATCGCTGGCGGATGACCACCTCGGGGCGACCGCTCTCGATCAGAGTTGTCTCCGCTCGAGTCAGGCCACCGCGCAGCACGGTGACGACGACCCCGTCGAGGAAATACGAGCGCGCTTTTGTCGGTCCCTTGCCGTAGAGGCGCTTGTAGAGCCCAACTACCGTGTTCGAGACCTGGGCGAGGAGTGCTCCCTGGGGAGTCTCCGGCGAGTCGACCCGGCCTTGCACGAACTCTGCCAGGGACGCAGTCTGGGAATTCGTGGTGATCATCTCCCTCTCCGATAGCTAACCGATATCGGCTTGGTGGCGGTATGGTATCGCGTAGTGACCCGGCGTGCCCCCCGTAACACCCACCAGACCACTATTCGGTTCACCGACGATCTGTGGATCGCGCTCGAGCAAGCGTCCGCGCGACTGGGCATAAGTGTTGCCCAGTACGTCCGGGATGCAGCTCGAGCGCGGCTGGCGGAGAGCGGGCCGCTGCCAACCGGACACGCCGCCATCCGTGAGGTGGAGCGCGCCAACGCGATGGAGCACTCGTTCGAGCACGTTGAGAATTCGGCCGCCCTCTGGGAACAGGGCAGATTGGCGCGCGAACGCTCGCGCCTCCTGCGCGAAGAGGCGAAGACCATGCGGCTCCGAATTCCCGGCTAGGCCGCTGCGGTGGTGACCGCCGCCGCTGCCTTGCCAAAAACGAGTTGCCCGTCGGCTGCGTCGACCACCACGCGGTCGCCCGCCTGGAACTCGCCCTCGAGCAGCGCCAGCGCCAGCTTGTCGATCAGCTGCTTCTGGATCACACGCCGCAGCGGCCGCGCGCCATAGGTCGGGTCGTAGCCCAGGTTCCCGAGCAATGTGCGGGCGTCGTCGGTGAGCTCGATCTCCACGCCGCGCTCGCGCACGCGCTCGGCCAGCTTCGCCACCTGGAGGTCGACGATGCGGCCGATCTCCTCGCGAGTCAGCTGGTGGAACTGCACGATCTCGTCGAGGCGGTTGATGAACTCCGGCTTGAAGGTGGCCTGCACGCCCTCCATGCCGCCGGCCACGTTCGAGGTCATGATCAGCACGGTGTTCTTGAAGTCGACCGTGCGACCCTGGCCGTCGGTGAGGCGGCCGTCGTCCATCACCTGCAGGAGCACGTTGAAGACCTCGCTCGCCGCCTTCTCGATCTCGTCGAGCAGCACCACCGAGTAGGGACGCCGGCGCACGGCCTCGGTCAGCTGGCCTCCCTCGTCGTACCCGACGTAGCCGGGAGGCGCACCGACGAGTCGTGACACGGAGTGCTTCTCCATGTACTCGGACATGTCGATGCGCACCATCGCCTGCTCGGAGTCGAACATGAACTCGGCCAGCGCGCGGGCCAGCTCGGTCTTACCGACGCCGGTGGGACCGAGGAAGAGGAAGCTGCCGATCGGGCGGTTCGGATCCTGCAGCCCCGCGCGCGAGCGGCGCAGGGCGTTGGACACGGCCTCGACCGCCTCGTCCTGCCCGACGACGCGCTCGTGCAGGCGCTCCTCCATGTGGATCAGCTTCTCCACCTCGCCCTCCATCAGCTTGGAGACCGGGATGCCCGTCCACTTGGCCACCACCTCGGCCACGTCCTCGTCGTCGACCTCCTCCTTGAAGAAGCGCACGTCCCCGCCGCTCTGCGACTCGGCCTGCTCGAGCGACTGCTCCAGCTCGGGGATCACGCCGTAGCGCAGCTCGGCCGCACGCTGCAGGTCGGTCTCGCGCTCAGCCCGCTCGGCCTCGCGCTGCGCCTCGTCGAGGCGCGTCTTGAGATCGGAGATCGCGTCGATCGAAGACTTCTCCTGCTCCCACTCGGCCTTCATCGCGTCGCGCTGCTCGCGCAGCTCGGCCAGCTCGCGCTCGATCGACTCGCGGCGCTTGACGCTGCCCTCGTCCGACTCCTTGGACAGCGCCTGCTGCTCGATCTCGAGCTGCATGATGCGGCGCTCCACCTCGTCGATCTCGACTGGGACCGAGTCGATCTCGATGCGCAGCCGCGAGGCGGCCTCATCGATCAGGTCGATCGCCTTGTCGGGCAGGTAGCGGTCGGCGATGTAGCGGTGCGACAGCAGCGCCGCGGCGACGATCGCGGAGTCCTGGATGCGCACCTGGTGGTGCACCTCGTAGCGCTCCTTCAGACCGCGCAGGATCGCGATCGTGTCCTCCACGCTCGGCTCGTCCACGTACACCGGCTGGAAGCGCCGCTCGAGCGCCGCGTCCTTCTCGACGTGCTTGCGGTACTCGTCGAGCGTGGTGGCGCCGACCGCGCGCAGCTCCCCGCGCGCGAGCATCGGCTTCAAAAGATTTGCGGCGTCCACGGCGCCCTCGGCGGCGCCGGCGCCGACGATCGTGTGCAGCTCGTCGAGGAACAGGATGATCTGGCCCTCGGCCTCGGAGACCTCCTTCAGCACTG
This sequence comes from Actinomycetota bacterium, assembly GCA_046727635.1. Classification (GTDB taxonomy): domain Bacteria; phylum Actinomycetota; class Thermoleophilia; order Solirubrobacterales; family Thermoleophilaceae; genus JAICJR01. The sequence continues at coordinate 9,861 of JBKPDA010000035.1, forward strand.
CCTTGAGCCGGTCCTCGAACTCGCCGCGGTACTTCGCGCCCGCGATCAGCGCGCCGATGTCCAGCGCGATCACGCGCCTGTCTTGCAGCGAGGCGGGCACGTCGCCGTCCACGATGCGCTGCGCCAGGCCCTCGACGATCGCCGTCTTCCCGACGCCCGGCTCGCCGATCAGCACCGGGTTGTTCTTGGTGCGGCGCGAGAGCACCTGGATCACGCGGCGGATCTCGTCGTCGCGGCCGATCACCGGGTCGAGCTTGCCGTCCCGGGCGGCCTGCGTGAGGTCGCGGCCGTAGCGCTCGAGCGCCTGGTACTTGTCCTCGGGCGACTGGTCGGTGACGCGGTGCGGCCCGCGGATCGCGTTGACCGCCTCGAGCAGCTGGTCGTGCGAGGCCTGAAGATCGACGTTGGGGTCGCCGCTCAGGGCGAGCAGCAGGTGCTCGGTGGAGACGTACTCGTCGCCCATGCCGCGCGCCTCGTCGTCGGCGCGGCGCAGCACCTCGGCCATCGCCTGGCCGATCTCGGGCGCCGCCGCGGCGTCGCCGGTGACCACCGGAAAGCTGTCGAGCTGCTCGTTGGCCCGGGCCCGAACGGCCTCCACGTTCGCGCCCACCCGCTTCAGCACGGGCACGACGATGCCGCCCTCCTGCTCGAGCAGCGAGAGCAGAAGGTGGACGGGCGCGACCTGCGGGCTACGCCGGGTGCCGGCCAGGCGCTGAGCGGCCTGGATCGCTTCCTGTGACTTGATCGTGAATCGGTCTGCGTGCATCTACACCTGCCTTCGCGCGTCCTTCGCGCGCCTGATCGGAATCCTCACGCCCTCCAAGTCCTTCGGCACAAGCGCTGCGCCGGGAGGCTCGTAGGGCACCAACTCGAAGCGGAACGAGCGCCGGATCCGCTCCACCTCCTCGCGCATCTCGCGTTCCATGCGCTCGGCCTCCCGCTGGATGCGCCTCATCCGCTCCTGCATCCGCTCCATCTCCTGCTCGAGCTGGAAGACCTTCTCCACCCCGGCGAGGTTCATGCCGAGCTCGGTGGTGAGCTCCTGGATGCGGCGCAGCCGCTCCACGTCCTCCTGCGAGTAGAGCCTCGTGTTGCCGCTCGAGCGCTTTGGCGTGATCAGCCCGCGCGACTCGTAGATGCGCAGCGTCTGCGGATGCATCCCGGCCAGCTCGGCCGCGACGGAGATCATGTAGACGCCGCGCGCCGGGTCGTGGTTCGAGGCCTTCTTGCGCGCCATCGCCTAGTGGTCTCCGACGGAAATATGGTCGCGGGTCGGCGAGCGAGAACCGAGCATGGGCGTGCACACGAGCGCAGCGAATGCAGCGCATTCGCGAGCATCGCGGGTGCGGCCAGACGAAGGTACGCAGCCGCCGAACGCGAGCGTATTTGCGGAGGCGACCACCTAGCCCCTCCCCGTGAACAGCCGCTCGCGCGGGTTGCCGTTCATCACCTGGGCAAGCTCGTCCACGGCCTTCTCCTGCTCGCGGCTGAGCGAGCGCGGCACGTCGATCAAGAGCCGGTAGTGGATGTCACCGCGGCCCTTGCCGTCGAGCTTCGGCGGCCCCTCGCCGCGCAGCCGCTGGACGGTGCCGTGCTGCGTGCCGGCCGGAACGCGGATGCGCTTGCTGCCGGCCAGCGTGGGCACCTCCACGGTGGCGCCGCGGATGGCCTCCACGATCGTGATGGGCACGTCCACCTCGAGGTTGTCGCCCTTGCGCCGGAACACCGGCGAGTCGCTCACGCGCGTGACCACGTAGAGGTCGCCGGGGGCGCCGCCGCGGCGACCCGGCTCGCCCTTGCCGGCCAGCCGCACGCGGCCGCCGTCGCGAACGCCCGCGGGGATGTTCACCCGGTAGCGCTTCACCTGCATCGTCTGGCCGCGGCCCTGGCAGGTCGGGCACGGGTCCTTGATCTCGGTGCCGGTGCCGCCGCACTGGGGGCACGGCTGCGAGATCGAGAACAGGCCCTGCCCCTGCGATTCGATGCCGCGACCCTGGCAGCGCGGGCACACCGTGGGGCTCGTGCCCGGCTTGGCGCCCGTCCCGTGACAGGTCGGGCAGGAGGACGGCACCTGCGCCGCCACCGGCACCTGCGCGCCCTCCATCGCCTGCTCGAACGAGATGTGCACCTCGGTCTCGAGGTCGCGGCCGCGCTCCGGACCCGGCTTGCGCGCCGCACCGCCGCCACCCCCGAAGAGGTCGGACAGGATGTCGCCGAAGCCGCCGAAGCCGCCACTGCCGCCTCCACCCGTGCGAAACGCGCCCGGGTCGAAGCCGCCGCCAAAGAAGCTGCCGCCCTGGTCGTACTGCTTGCGCTTCTCCGGATCGGACAGCACTGCGTAGGCCTGCTGGATCTCCTTGAAGCGCTCCTCCGCAGCCGCGTCACCCTGGTTCGTGTCCGGGTGGTACTTGCGCGCGAGCTTGCGGTAGGCCTTCTTGATCTCGTCAGCGGAGGCCTTCTTGTCGACCCCGAGGGTCTTGTACGGGTCCTTGGGCGGCGCCATCTACTGAGAGACCACCACCCTCGCCGGACGCAGGATCGTGTCGTTCAGGCGATAGCCCTTCTCCACCACCTCGACCACGGTGCCTGGGTGCTCGCCGTCCTGCGGACGGGTGGACAGGGCCTCGTGCAGCGTCGGGTCGAAGGGCTCGCCACTCGGGTCGAACGCCTCCACGCCGCTGCGCTGGAGCACACCGACCAGGTCGGCGTGGACCAGCCTTACGCCCTTCACGAACGCGTCGCCGTTGCCCTCGCTCCCTCCGGCAAGCTGCAGCGCGCGCTCGAGGTTGTCGAGCACGGGCAGCAGCTCACGTACGAGACCGGCCTTCGCGCGACTGCCCGCAGCGGCCGCCTCCTTGGCGGCGCGCTTGCGGTAGTTCTCGAAGTCGGCCTGCGTGCGCTGGGCGAGCTCGAGGTACTTGTCGCGCTCGGCCTCGAGCTCGGACTCCGACACCCGAGACCCGACACCCGACACCTCTTCGGTCGCGTCGACCTCAGGCTGCTCAGTTGTCGGCTGCTCCTCGGTCACTGGTCCTTTTCACCGTCCACCACTTCGGCGTCCACGACCTCCTCCTCGTCGGCCGCGCCCGCGCCGTTCTCCGACGCTGCGGCGCCGTCGCCCGAGGCGCCCTGCTGAGCCTGGGCCGCGGCCGCGTACATCTGCTCGGACACCTTGTGGAAGGCCTCCTGCAGCACGCTGGTCTTGTTGCGGATCTCGGCCGCGTCCTCGGACGTGAGCGAGTCCCGCAGGTCCTTGATCGCGGTCTCGATCTCCTCCTTGGCGGATGAGTCGACCGAGTCGCCGAGCTCCTTGAGCTGGCGCTCCGCCTGGTAGGCGGCGTTCTCGCCGGTGTTCCGCGCCTCGGCGAGCTCGCGCAGACGGCGGTCGTCCTCGGCGTGCGCCTCGGCGTCCTTCACCATCCGCTCGACCTCCTCCTCGGCGAGGCCGGAGCCGGCCTTGATCTCGATCTTCTGCTCCTTGCTCGTGCCGAGGTCCTTGGCGCCCACGTTGAGGATGCCGTTCGCGTCGATATCGAAGGTGACCTCGATCTGCGGCACGCCTCGCGGCGCCGGCGGGATCCCGGTGAGCTGGAACTTGCCGAGCGACTTGTTGCCGGCGGCCATCTCGCGCTCGCCCTGGAGCACGTGGACCTCCACGCTCGGCTGGTTGTCCTCAGCCGTCGAGAAGATCTCCGACTTGCGCGTCGGGATCGTGGTGTTGCGCTCGATGAGCTTGGTCATCACGCCGCCCTTGGTCTCGATGCCGAGGGTCAGCGGCGTGACGTCGAGCAGCAGGATGTCCTTCACGTCGCCCGCCAGCACGCCCGCCTGAATCGCGGCGCCAACGGCCACGACCTCGTCCGGGTTCACGCCCTTGTGCGGGTCCTTGCCGGTGAGCTGCTTGACCTTCTCCTGCACGGCGGGCATGCGGGTCATGCCGCCGACGAGCACCACGTGGTCGATCGAGTCGCCGGTCACGCCGGCGTCCTCCATCGCGCGCTTCGTGGGCCCGACGGTGCGGTCGAGCAGGTCTGCGGTCAGCTCGTTCAGCTTCGAGCGGGAGAGTCGCGTGTCGAGGTGCTTCGGCCCCGACTGATCGGCCGTGATGAAGGGCAGGTTGATCTGCGTCTCCTGCGTGGTGGAGAGCTCCACCTTGGCCTTCTCCGCGGCCTCGTAGAGGCGCTGGAGGGCCATCTTGTCCTGCGACAGGTCGATGCCCTGGCTCTTCTTGAACTCAGACACCAACCAGTCGACGACCGCCTTGTCGAAGTTGTCGCCGCCCAGGTGGTTGTCGCCCGAGGTGGCCTTGACCTCGAACACGCCGTCGCCGATCTCGAGCACGGACACGTCGAACGTGCCGCCGCCGAGGTCGAAGACGAGGATCGTCTGGTCGCTCTCCTTGTCGAGGCCGTAAGCGAGCGAGGCCGCGGTGGGCTCGTTGATGATGCGCTTGACCTCG
>JBKPDA010000036.1:0-30136 GCA_046727635.1 Actinomycetota bacterium
CTGCATGTCGACGAACTTGGTCTGCTGCTCGCCCGCGGCGGCGCCGATCCCCACCCCGGCGTTGTTCACGAGCACGTCGAGTCGGCCGAAGCGTTCGCGGTGGCGGTCGACCACCGCCTTGATCGCTTCCTCGTCGGCCGCGTTGGCCACCAGGTGCTCCACCTCGTAGCCCTGCGAGCGCAGCTCGTCCGCCGCGGGTTCGATCGTCTCGGGCTTGCGGGCCGTGATCGTGAGGCCGTAGCCCTCCTCGCCGAGAGCCTTGGCGAGGGCGAAGCCGATGCCACGAGAGGCACCGGTGACGATGGCTGCGCGATCCGGCATGCCGGGCAATCTAACGGGCGGCCGTGCCGGCCGCCGGCGCGGGGCCCTCGTCCCTTAGGAGGACGAGGACCCGCTCGGCGACGATCCGCTCGGCGGCGAACCGCTGGGCGCGCTTCCGCCGGCTCCGGACGGCGGACCGCCCGTCCGCACGCCGGTGACCTGGAACGAGGTGCTGACGAGGGCGCCCACCTTCGTGCCGTCCTTCTTCGTCACCAGGACGATGTAGCCACCGCTGGGGTTCTTGAGCACCTGTCCGGCGGTGCCCGGGTACTTGGCGAGGGCCGCGGCCTTGGCCTTGGCCGCCGCCGTGCCGGTCACGGCCGTTGGCATCTGGCCGCCTGAAGGAGGCGATCCCCTCACCGCTCCGCTACCGCTCGTCGTGCCGCTTGCGGAGGTCGAGTGGTTGCTCGCTCCAGAGGAGACCGCGACGCCGCCCGCGGCGATGGCGCCCACCGCGGCGAAGCTTGCAGCGGCCCGGATGATGTTCTTCTTCGTCATACCCACTCCTTTGTGTTGCCGTGCGCACAGGCTCGGCGGGGAGCGTGGGCGGAGCGCCGTAGGACGCTGAGCGTTGGGTGAGAGGCGCGGGCCGCGGCGCTCGGACCGCGCGCTACGGTTCTCCGATGCCGCGAGAAACTCAGATCGGCGGAGTTGATCTCGCGGGGGTGGTGTATCTCGTGATCGTTCTCGCCGTGGTGTTCGTGCCGATGCTTCTCGGGCGTGGCGGCTCATCGCCCGGGGAATCCGAGTCGGACTCGGACGACGGCGGTGGAGCCGGCCCGCAGCGGCCTCGCACCCCGCACGACGCTCCTGGAGGCGGCCTCCCGCTGGACCGCGCCGAGCCGGCGCAGGTCCGACTGCGGAGTCACGAGCGACTGGCAGACCGGCGTTCCATGCCCGATCGACGGCCGGCGCGCGAGCCGGAGCGCACGCCCGTGCGCTCTCCCCCGCGCAGCTATGGCTCCTCTCCCGCCCGGCGGTCATCGCCCGGGTCTACCGGGCGTTTGGCGGAGAGCGTTCTAGGCGGCGGGAAGCGCGCCCGGATGCCCGAGCACGGCGATCCCATTCGCCCGCGCGATGCTGGCCAACGCGCCCATCTCGTCGCCGTTCATCGGACCCGGCACCGCAACCGCGCGGAGGAAGTCCTCGTAGCGGGCCACAGACCGCGTGAAGGCCATGCTCAGGTAACGCACGCCGTCGGACTCGGCCTCGTGCGTATGCGCCACGTCACGAGGTGCGACGAAGGCGTCGCCCGCCTCCAGCCGCGCCGGCTCGCCGCCGCAGTGGATGACCAGCGTCCCCTCGAGGACGTAGAACACCTCGTCTGTGTCGTGCGAGTGGAGCGGTGGCATCTGCCCTCGGCGGAGCGTGCACTCGACGACGGCGAGGTTTCCCGCCCCGTCGGCCTCCGCCCGCATCGCCGCGATCGTCTCGACGAGCGAGAGCAAGGCAGTCTCCTGAGCAAGTGTCGTCACCGCGGCGTCCCTTCTCTCGACTGGCCGACGGGAGACAGGTTCGCGGACTGAGGGCCCGCTGATCAGGCGGCCAGCACGTGTGTTTGCGGCGGGTTATCCGAACCGTGACGGTGCCACGATGGACGCGTGCGCGAGCTGCGGACCATGCACACGGCGGACCTGGACCGCTCGATGCTCACCGTCCTGCGGGCGCTGCTCGACGACTGTTCGACGGCGAGCTGACCGACCAGGACTGCCGACGACGACTGCGTGCACGTGCTCCCGGTGTCCGCCGAGCTCGACCTGGCCGGAGAGCTCACGTGCGATTGGCGGGAGGGGGACGTGTGGTGACCGGGCCACTACCTCGCCCGTCGCTGCTCCAGGAGAAGCGCTCCGGCAGGTTGGCGCCCCGCACCGTGCAGGCCACGGCCGCGATTCGCACCGCGGCGCTGGTGGCCTCGATCAGCGCGTCCACGTCAGCCAGGTCGGTGCGATTCAGCGACCGCTGCGTCCACCACGTAAGGAACGCGGCCACCAACGCGTCTCCGGCACCGATCGTGTCCACGACCTCGACCTTAGGCACCGGGACCGAGCGCTCAGCGTTCTCGGTATGGACGACGACCGGCGCCGGACCGTTCGTCACCAGTACGGCGACCGGACCGAGCGTCAACAGGTTGCGAGCAGCAAACCGGGCGTCCGCGTGAGGGTCGAGCACCTTGAGGTCGTCGACGCTCACCTTGACGATGTCGACGCGTCGGAGGAATGCTCCAAGCGCGGCCCGGTATCCCGCCAGGTCCCCGATCGCGAGAGGCCGGCAGTTCGGGTCCAGCATCACGTTGACATCCGGCGGCGTTGCCCGGATCAGCTCCAACAGGCTCGAGGCCGTGGGCTCCACCAGGATGCCGAGGCCGCCGAGTGCAATGGCGTCCGTAGCGTGGAAGACATCGGGCGGGATGTCGCCGGGCTCGAGTTGGGCCGCGGCGGTGCCCTCGAGGTAGAACCTGTACTCCGCGGATCCGGACCCGTCCAGCTCGACGATGGCGAGCGTCGTAGGTTCCGCCGTGGCTCGCGGGACGACGACGCCGACGCCGTCGCGCTCGAGAGACGCGCGCAGGCGGTCGCCGAAGGCGTCTTCGGAGAGCGTGCCGAGGAAGCGGCACTCTCCGCCCAGGCGCGCGACGGTGCGTGCGACGTTGAACGGAGCGCCGCCGGGGTGAGCACTGACCGCGCCCGACTCGTCGATGACCACGTCCATGAGCGCTTCGCCGGCGACGGTGATCACGACGCGTGCGCTTCGAGTCGCTTGGCTCCCGTCATGATCGCGACGGCTTCCTCGGTCGTGGTCGTCGCCGGGCTCACGATGCCGACGCAGCGGCCAAGCCGCTGGATATGGACGCGATCGGCCACGTCGAAGACGTGAGGCATGTTGTGACTGATCAAGATCACCGGCATGCCATGACGGCGCAGCTCCCTGATCAAGTCGAGCACCTGGTTCGATTCGCGTACTCCGAGCGCCGCCGTCGGCTCGTCGAGGATGATCACCTTCGACCCAAACGCCGCGGCCCGCGCGACGGCGACCGCCTGGCGCTGACCACCCGAGAGCGTCTCCACGCGCTGCCCCATGTCCTGGAGCGTTGTGATGCCGAGCTTGGTCATCTGCTCGCGTGCGCGCTTGCGCATGCCGCGCTTGTCGAGCTTTCGCAATACGAGACCGAGGGGACCGCTCATCCGCGATTCACGGCCGAGGAACATGTTGCTGGCCACGTCGAGCGCGGGCGCGACGGCGAGCGTTTGGTACACGGTCTCGATACCGGCAAGCCGGCTATCGAGCGGGCTCTTGAACGCAACCGGCTTCCCCTCGAGCAATAGCTCTCCGCGGTCCGGCTGCAACGCACCGGTCAGGCACTTGATCAGCGTCGACTTGCCGGCGCCGTTGTCTCCGATGATTCCGAGGACCTCACCGGCGTAGAGCTCGAGGTCGACGCCGGCAAGCCCGACGACGTGCCCGAACGTCTTGACCAGGCCGCGGGCCTCGAGCACGGGTGTCTCGGTCATACCTTCACCCTCCGGATCCACTGATCGACGGCTACGGCGACGATCACGAGCACTCCCTCGGCGATCGGCTGGTAGAGGTCGTTGACGTTCGCAAGCGTGAGACCGGATGTGAAGGCGACGACGATCAGCGCCCCGAACAGCGTGCCCACCACGCCCCCGCGGCCGCCGAAGAGGCTTGTGCCGCCGATCACCACGGCCGTGATGCTCCGAAGGTTCGCGTCGACCGCATTGTTCGGGCTCGCAGCCCCTGTGTAACCGATCGACACCCAGGCGGCGATCGCGACGATGAGCCCGGCGAAGAGGTAGACGCTGAACAGGACCAGCTTGGTCCGGATCCCCGCCAGGCGTGCCGCGTCGACGTCGTCGCCCACCGCGAAGACGTGCCGGCCCCACTGCGTCTGTCCAAGGATGTAGTTGACCACGAGGTAGAGGCCGAGCACCAGGAGCACGCCGTTTATCAGGTTGAACGGTCCGATCTTCACCGCGTCGCCGGTCCAGTTGACGATGTGCGGCATCTGCGACGCCTGAGTGGTCTGTCCGTTCGAGTAGAGCAACCCGATCGAGGAGAAGACGCTCAGCGTGCCGAGCGTGGCGATGAACGGAGGCAGGCGGAAGCGGGTGACGAGGGCGCCGTTCAAGACCCCGGTGGCCGCACCCACCGCGAAGCCGATGAGCAGCGCGAGCGGCCCGGCGATGTGGTTGTTGGCGGCCGTCTGGGCCATGAACAGCTGGGCGAGGATCATGGCCGCGCCGATCGACAGGTCGATGCCGGCCGTGAGGATGATCAGCGTCTGCGCCACGCCGAGCGCCGCGACGACGGCGACCTGCTGAAGCATCAGCGAGATGTTCTGCGAGGCGAGGAAGCGTGAGTTCAGGAAGTCGAAGACCACCGAGGAGGCCACGAGCACGATGAAGGGACCGAGCGCCGGGTGCGCGTGGAGCTGGCGTTGCACGTGATCCAGCGGCGTGAGCCGGGGAGTTAGGCGCTCGAGCTCCTCCTCGGGCGTGAGTGCTGCTTCTGCGGTTGCCTCGTTCATGGTGTCTCTCCTAGCCACCTGGCGTCCGTCGTCGCGCACGGGGCGCGACGACGGACTGCCGGTTCACCGCGACTGGGATTTGCCGCGGACGGCTAGCCCCAGCAGATCTGCTTTGCGGAGTTAACCGTGCCGCTGGGCACGCCGGGCTGCGGGTCGTTCGTGTACAGCTTCGTACCGGTGTTGAAGAAGCCCAGGCCCGGCGAGGTTGCCGGATGGACGTGCTTCGTGACCAGCTTGTAGATCGCGTCCACGCCGTCCGATGCCATCTTGCCCGGGAATTGACCTGCGGTCGCTGCGATCGAGCCCTTGGCGACGAAGGGCAGGTTCGTGCACCCGCCGTCGATTGCGACGACGATCGCCTTGTTGTGCGCCGCCGCGAGCGCCTCGCTGGCACCTTGGGCGGCCGGCTCGTTGATCGCATACACGACGTTGATGTTCGGATCCTTCTGCAGGCACGTCTGCATCGCGGACTTGCCGGTCGGGATCGCGCCCTGGGTCGGCAGCTGGCAGGAGATCTTGTAGGTGCCCCCCTTACCGCCGGTGTAGTTCCCGCTCTTCGGCTCCTTGCCGTTGATGTTCGGGTCGCCGACCGGAATTCCCATGCCGGTGAGGAAGCCATGGTCTCGCTGGACGTCCACCGACACGACCTGGTTGTTGAACAGGTCGAGCAGCGCGATGTCCGCCGGCTTGCCGGCCAGCTTTGAAGCCAGCCATTGGCCGTCGAGCTTGCCCGCGGCGAAGTTGTCGGTGGCATAGGTGATGTTCACCGTGCTCGGCGGGATCGGAGCCGTGTCGAGCGCGATCGTGTAGAGACCGGCCTTGCGGGCCTTGCCGAGCGCGGCGTTCACCGCGTTGCCGTTGGGCGTGATGATGATGCCCGCGTCGCCGGCGGCGATCGCGTTGTCGATCGCGGTGATCTGGCTCCCCGTATCACCGTCGGTGGTGCCTGCCGACACCTTCAGGTCGACGCCGAGCTTGGCGGCGTCAGCGTTCGCGCTGGTCTTCATCGAGACGAAGTACGGGTTCGAAAAAGTCTTGAGGATCAATGCGATCTTCACGTTTTTGCCGCCAGAACTGCTCGAGTTGCTCGAGCCGCCGGAGCTGCTCGAGCCGCAGGCGGCGACCGCCAGAGCGGCGACGAGTGCGAATGCCGCAGCGGCTAGGCGCCGGCGAGTCCGCGGGCCTGGTCCCTCGGACGGGCCCGTGTGACGGTGATGGGACATGGGGTGACCTCCTCCTCCTGATTGCGCTCGCCCCCGAAGCAACCCCCATCGCTTCGAGACAACGTTGTCGCAAGATACATACCGCCTCAGAACCTGTCAAGGCTGGCTTTTACGCGCCTTCTACTTGTAGACTGGGACCGTCGTCTCGACCCGGGAGGAAAACGTTGTCGGAAGACGGTAGCGACGGCTCGGCGAACCCTGTAGCGCCTCGAGAGCCACGGCTGCGGCCCACTATGCGCGATGTGGCGGCGCTTTCGGGCGTCAGCCTCAAGACCGTCTCGAGGGTGATCAACGGCGAGCCGACCGTTGCGCCGGAGCTGGCGGCACGCGTCCGTCGCGCCGCGGCGAGCCTGGATTACCGGCCCAATCTCACCGCCCGGAACCTTCGGAGCAGCGACCGTCGCACCCGCACCATCGGCGTCCTCCTCGAGAACGTGGCAAACCCGTTCTCGTCCGCCCTGCACCGGGCCGTGGAGGACGTGGCCCGGGCCCGTGGTGTGGCGGTGTTCGCCGGAAGCGTCGACGAGGACCCGGCGCGCGAGCGTGAGCTCGCGCTGGCGCTCGTCGAGCGACGCGTCGACGGCATGATCATCGTTCCCGCCGGTGAAGACCAGAGCTATCTCGCCAACGAGCAGCGCGCCGGGCTCAGCCTGGTGTTCGCGGATCGGCCCCCGCGACTGCTCCGCGCCGATGCGGTCGTGTCCGACAATGCCCGCGGGGCCGGGGCCGCGGTGCAGCACCTGATCGCGGCGGGGCACAAGCGGATCAGCTTCCTCGGCGACCTCACGTCCATCGCCACCGCCGCCGACCGCTTCGCGGGCTACCAGGAGGCGCTCTCGAAATCCGGAATCGAGTTCGACGAGGCGATCGTCCGGTTCGACTTGCACAGTGTCACCGCCGCCGAGGCGGCAACCCGCGACCTGATGCTGGGCCCCAAGCCGACCGCGCTGTTCGCCACCCAGAACCTGATCACGATCGGCGCCCTACGCGCACTGCGCGACATGGATCTCCAAGAACGAGTGGCGGTCGTTGGCTTCGACGACTTCCTGCTCGCCGACATGCTGCAGCCCGCCGTGACCGTCGTCGCCCAGGACCCCGCCGCGATCGGCGAGACGGCCTGCAAGGTCCTCTTCCAGCGGATGGACGGCGACGCCTCGCCGCCGCAGACGCACACCATCCCGACCCGCCTGATCGCTCGAGGCTCCGGCGAGATAGCTCCCGAAGCGCCGGCCGCCGCCTACCCGGCCGACTAGGCGATCCTGCGGACGGGCGCCTGCAGGCGACGCGATACGGACAGGGAGGCTGCCGGTGAGCCGCTCGCCTCGCGCAGCTGCCGCGCGCGCAGCTGGAGCAGCGCCACTATGTCCGCAGTCGGCTTGAACGGGTCGGCCAGCGCCCGGCCACCGTCGAGTGGCAGCGCGGCCACGAGCTCGTCGTCCTGCTCGGCGACGAGCACGCCACCGATCGGTACTGGCTTCTCGTCGAGGGCGGCCAGCCGCCGGATCGCGTCGATGTCACGCTCGGCGAACAGCCGCACGCTGATGGCGGTGCTCCGATCGGTGTCCTCGGACGGCTCCCGGGTGCTCGTCCGGGACGCCCGGGCAGCCTGTTCGCGGAGATCGCGGATGTGCTCGCCCGCCAGCTCTCTACTCAGAAACGGGTTCACTTTGGCTCCTTGTCTCAAGCGGTTGAAACATCCTGGAGCCAATGCTGGACTAAGACCTGCGGTCCCACATCGGGCGGGTGGAGCGACCTTAGGCCGCAATTCCCTTACTCGAGCGCCGCGACCCCTTAGTTCACGCTTCGCGCCAGCCGGGCACCGAATCGCCAAGCTCGGTGATCGCCGCGACGGCAACCATCTCCGGGGTGACCTCGACGGGAAGCCGCGCCGCGGCGACCGCTTCGAGGAGTGAACGCGCCGCCGCGTGCAGCCGGCGGCCGGCCTCTCCGCTGGCCCGCTCGAGGAGCTCCTCCCGCTCGTGATCCGGCAGGCCACCCAGGTGCGCCTCCGCCATGGCGGCCCCTCCATCGGGCGATTCCTCGATGCCCTCGATCACGGCGTCATCCGCGTTCGGCGCCATGTCTCTGAGAGCGACGTTTCGCAGAACGAAGTGCTCGAACGCCTCGGAGGCGTCCGAGTCGATCACCCTCCTCATGAGCTCCTTCAGCTCGGCGGTGCCTTGCTTGTCGCTGTCGCTCATGTGCGTTCGTACGCATCTTCCCGCAGATGCGCGGCGGGCGCGTTCCGCCGCGAGTGCGCTAGGCGGGATCGGCGCACGGAGTTGCGGTGGTAGCGGCGCCGGTCCTGGGGCGCAGCACGGTGAGCGCCAGGGCGATCGCCACCGCCACGAGCGCGGCTCCGATCAGATAGGCGACGTGGTACCCGGAGTTGAGCGCCGCGGCAGCGGACTCGCCATCCGCGAGCAGGCCGTGGGTGCGCTGGGTTGCGAAGGTCGCGAGCACGGCGAGACCGATCGCGCCCCCGACGTTCACCGAAGTGTTGACAAGTCCTGAAGCGAGACCCGAGTCGCTCGGCGTTGCGCCCGACATCGCAACCGTCGTCAGGGCGGGAAACGCGAGACCGGCGCCGAGGCCGAGCACCGCCATGGCCGGCAGCACGTCGACGGCGTACACGGCGTGGACAGGCGTCCGCGCGAAGAGGAGCAGAGCGACACCGATCGCCACGAGGCCGGGGACCAGCGTCGCGAGCGGACCCAAGCGCATGGTGAGCGGGCCGGAGAAGCGGAGCGACGTGGCCCCCATTGCGACGGTGGCCGGGAGGAACGCAAGGCCGACCTCGAGGGCGTCGTAACGAAGGATCTGCTGGAGGTAGAGCGCGCCGAGGAAGAACATGCCGAACATCCCGACGACCAGCAGCGCCTGCACGCCGTTCGCCCCCGAGACCTCCCGCGAGCGGAAGAGGCGCAGCGGCATCAGCGGATTGGGAATGCGGTCCTGCCGAATCAGGAACGCGGCGAGCAGCCCGATCGAGAGTCCGCCGAGCGCGAGCGTCTGACTCGATCCCCAGCCCCGTCCGTCGACCTGGAGGATCGTGTAGACGCCGAGCATCAGTCCGCCGGTGAGCAGCGCGGCGCCCGGAAGGTCGGCGCCATTGCGGAGACCGATTCCCGGCTGGTCGTCGATCAGCCTGATGGCGAAGAGCGCGGTCGCGATGCCGATCGGCAGGTTGATGAAGAAGATCCAGTGCCAGTTGATCGCCTGGGTCAGGACGCCGCCGGCGAGGAGCCCGATGGAGCCACCGGCCGATGCGACGAAGCCGTACACGCCGATTGCCTTCGCCTGCTCCCGCGGCTCGGGGAACATCGTCACGATCATCCCGAGGATCACGGCCGAGGTCAGCGCGCCGCCGATGCCCTGGACGAAGCGCGCCGCGATGAGCACGCCCTGGCTGTCGGCGACGGCGCACAGCGCCGAGGCGCCCGTGAAGACGGCGAGGCCGGTGAGGAAGACCCGCCGCTGCCCGATGAGGTCGCCGATGCGACCGGCCAGCAGCAGCAGCCCGCCGAACGAGATCAGGTAGGCGTTCAGCACCCAAGCGAGGCCGCTCTGCGAGAACCCGAGATCGTGCTTGATCGAGGGCAGCGCAACGTTCACGATCGTCGCGTCGAGGACGTCCATCAGGACGCCCGCGCACAGCACATAGAGGGCAAGCCAACGCCTGCGGTTGAGTCGATTCTCGTTCGCGTTCATACCCCTGAGACGGGGCTAGCGCGGAGAACTCATCGGTGGCGACGCAGGAAGCTGCTGGCCCCGCGAAACGGCCGTGTGGTTCGCCAGCTCAGGGACTGCTCGTAGTGCCTTCGAACCTCCTCGATGGCACGGTCCCGGTCGCGCTCGACCTGGAGCAGGTTGTGTCGAACCGCACGCCACTCCCGCGGGTCGTCGGCCGGTCGCTCGAGCTGCTCCAACGTGACCTCGACATCGCGCTTACGCATTAACACCCAGGTCTGTCCGTGAACCTGCGGCGCAACCTCGAGAGTCTCGAATGCCCGTCCCCAGTGCTCGCGGACCCACCAGTCCGACATGAGCACCATCGGACCGCCATCGTCCCAGCCCTGCGTGGGGCGCAGCACGTTCATCCCCACCCTGTCTTCGTCCCACGGTTCGTGCGTCACGACCTCGCCGTTCCAGCGGCCCATGTACGTGGCGATCAAGAGGCCGCCGGGCGACAGCAGGCGGTGCAGCTCTACGAGCCAAGGCAGCGAGTTGTCCGTCAGGTGGGTGAACACGGACACCGCCCAGGCGAGGTCGAACGTCCCGTACTCCAGGCCGAGCGGGGGGTCCTCCTCGTTGCGCACCGTGTTCAGCGGCGGACTCAAATTGGAGCCAAGCCACTCGATGCTCGACCCGTCGATGTCGGCGCCCCAAAACTCGCCCCGCTCCGCCTCCGGCAGGAAATGTCGCAACGTTCGGCCAGCGCCGCAGCCGAAATCCAAGACCCGCTTCCCATCGAACGACCACTCCTCAGGGAGCAGTCGCAAGAGAGCGTCCTTGGTCTCAGCGCCTATGGCCTCGTAGGCCTGAAGCGGATCACCGAGGTTCTCGAGGGAACAAACGCGATGCGCGAGCTGAAGGGGCGGATGCGGAGGACGAGACATCAGGCTCGTATGCGCCAATTGCCCCGAGGTTACCGTCCACGGGAAGGGGAGCGATCGCTCACCCTCTCAGCTCTGCGGACCTGCGCCCTGCGGCGTCCTCGGGGTGTCGATGTGCGGAGCACTATCGACAGCCCTGCGTCCTTGCAGGGCTTGGTCCTCGTAGCTGAGAGGGCGAGCGATTCGCTCACTCTCGAGGAAAAGCCCCGCTAACGCGCGCCTTTTCGTTGGATTGTTCGGTCGGTGGGCGTCGGGTCCTGAGCCCAATTAGAAGGGCCCTCAACCCTGTCGAGGGGTGTCCGTTCTATCCAACACGTCCAGGTTTGGCTTTCTTGAGCCTTTCGGCTGGACGCATCCGACGCATCGCGGACAACGTTGGTACCCAGTTTGTTACCCCGCGGCGCTCTTGCAGCCCACGGGTGCACGCCGAATGAGAAAGGAGAGGACGTGAAGGACTTCGATCCCAGGACGAGCTTCGCGTACGACGTGTCCAAGCGTTACGACGCCGAGGAGACCCGGGGCGACGAGCGTGAAACGGTTGCGTTCCTGGCCCGGCTCGCGGGGGAGCGGCCGGCGTTGGAGTTCGCGGTCGGGACCGGTCGGATCGCCCTGTCCCTCGTGAGAGCCGGCGTGCGCGTGGACGGCATCGAGCTCTCCCAGGACATGGTCGATCGGATGCGCGAGAAGCCCGACGGCGACAGGGTCGAGGTGACGATGGGGGACATGTCCACGGTCGCGACAGGCCGCACCTACCGTCTCGTCTACCTCGTCTACAACACGATCGGCAATCTGCTCACGCAGGACGACCAAGTCCGATGCTTCGAGAACGCGGCCCGCCACCTCGCCAACGACGGCGTCTTCGTCCTAGAGTGCCGGGTCCCCGTCGCTCCCGCGTGGCCCGGACAGCAGCGAATCGCCGCCGAACAGATGGACGTCGAGCGCGTCGTGCTGGACGTCGGCCGGTACGACCCTGTGACACAGGTCCTCGACGAGAACCGGGTCCGCCTGAGCGCAGACGGTGTTGAGTTCGGCCCGATCCGCCTGCGCCTGGCCTATCCCCCCGAATTCGACCTCATGGCACGGATCGCCGGCCTTCGGTTGCGCGAGCGGTGGGGCGGCTGGAATGGCGAGCCCTACACCGGCGCAAGCTGGCGTCACGTCAGCGTCTACGAGAGACGACAGCGTTGACAGCGCCGTCCATCTCAGGGGCGCACCGTGGCCGCGTAGAGGTCCAGTTTCCCGGTCCGGGTGTCGTTCCACACGAGGTGGAAGGTGCCGGCACGGGCGGTGATGCCCTGGTAGTCGCCGATCCACCAGGCTCCGTGTTTCCCCCCGGTCGTGAGGCTGTGCGGGTCGAACGCGGGGGTGGTCACCCGCAGCGGCGGCCCGAAGCGGAGCTCCCGCGGGCGCGAGAGGAGCAGGACCTGGTTTACGCGGCCGTTGGCCAGGGCGAACGCGGAGATCGCGACCCGGCCGGCGTCGTCGACCGCCAGGTTGGGCTGGAAGTAGGTCACCCGGTCGGCGGGCGTCGCAGCCACCGGCTCGCTCCAGGTCCGGCCGCGGTCGTGGGATGCGGTCACCACGATGTCCGAGTGAACCGCTCCCGGCCGGTGTGTAGGGAACGCGACGTACAGGGCATCGCCGCCGGGCGAGATGGCGACCGTCGGGCTGCTGTTGGGTTTGACGTCGCCGCGTAGTTGGATGTCCGACGCTCCCGATCCCAGATGGACCGGTGCGCCAAAACTGCGTCCGCCATCGGTCGAGCAGACGGCAACCGCCTGGCCGACCATGTCGCCGGACGGGTCCGGCAGGGTTGTCCAGTAGCAGGTGGCGCAGACCAGGCTATGCGGTCCGGCGGCAAGCTCGGGGCCCGCGCTCTCGTACGAGCCGTCGCGAGCCTCCGCCAGGATCCTGCGCGGCGGGTCGAAGCTCCTTCCGCCGTCGGTGGAGCGGGTGAAGCCCAGAGCCGTCTTCGAGTTGCCAGCGGCCCAAGCGACGTACACGTTGTGCTCCGACATGGTTTGGCCGTGGCCGGTGGCCATCCAGGGGTGATCGCAATACTGCCCTTCCAACAGGGTCACCGGCGCCGAGAAGCTGCGCCCGCCGTCGTCGCTCCGCCAGACGTAGACGGCGCGGCCCGCGGCGTAGGAGGTGGCGCAGACGTATGCGCGGCCCAATGCATCGAACGCGACGGTCACGTCGTCGCCGGTCTTCGCGGCGACCGCGGGCAGCTGTGGCACGCCGCCGTTCTGCCAGCTCGCGCCTCCGTCGAGCGAGAGGTAGGTCGCGATGAACTGGGGGTCCGCCGTGGGCGACACCTGGCACGCTGCGAGGAGGTGGCCAGGGCGCTTGGGGTTCGCCGCGACCGACGGCTCGACATGGACCCCGTAGCGGTCGTGGCTGACTCGGACATTCGTACCGACCCTCGCTGCGCTGGGTGGGACCGCGGCGGAATGGCAGCCCGCGCTTTCAAACGGGAGGAGCGCCGTCAGGGCCGCGGCCGCTCCGCCCCGGAGCAGGGCCCGGCGGGAGATCGGATCGATGCCTGGTCGCGAGAGGTCTTCACTCATGGGTTCATGGTCGACATGCGAGTTCGACGTCGTGCGAATGCGTTCCGAAGAAACGGCGAAAATCGCGGCCGCGGCGGCGTCGGTGGGCACCGGATGCCGAGGATGCGGTTGGGGCGCTGCGGCTGGCGCCGGACTGCGTGCTGCTCGACGTGATGCTCCCGGGCGCGTCTGGCTACGACCTGTGCCGCGAGATCCGCGCCGAGTCGGATGTACCGGTCCTGTTCCTCAGCGCCCGCGCCGGCGATGCCGACAAGATCCGCGGCCTCGGGCTCGGCGCCGACGACTACATCGTCAAGTCGGCGACTCCGGCGGAGGTCGTCGCCCGGGTCAGGGCGGTGTTGCGCCGCACGGGCGCGGCCCGAGGCCTGGGGCGGCTTCGCTTCGGCCGCCTCGAGGTCGATCTCGCCGCGCACGAGGTGCTCGTCGCGGGCAGGCCGGTGCGGATGACCGCGCGCGAGTTCGAGCTGCTGCGGGTGCTCGTCCAACATCCGCGGCAGGTGTTCAGCCGCGAGCATCTGTTCGAGCTCGTCTGGGGAAGCTACGGCGACCGCAGCGCCGTCTCGGTGTACGTCAGCCGGTTGCGCGAGAAGATCGAGGACGACCCGATCGCTCCCCGGTACATCGTCACCGTCTGGGGCGCCGGCTACCGGTTCGACGGCGGTCTCGGGCACGACGTCGGCGAATGAGACGAGCGCAGCTCTCGGTCCGCGTCGCTCTCGCGGTCTCGCTGCTCGCGCTGCTCGTGCTCGTCGCCGCGGGGGTCACGGCTGGCTACCTCGTCGAAGCCCACCGCCAGCGCACCGAGCGCGACCACCGACGCGCCGCCGCGGTGGCGTACGTCAAGGGCAGCGTGACGCGGGCCAAGTCGACGCGCTGGCAACCGGCCCTGGCCGAGCAGCTCGACGCGCTGCGACTGAGCGCGCAGCTCACGATGATCTCGCCGGGGGGCAAGCGCGCTATCTACGCGAGCAAGGGGCTGGTCGCCACGACGACGTCCAATCGGCCTGTCGCGAGTTACACCTTCCCGCTCGCCGACGGGTCCGCAAGCGCGCTCGCGCTCGACCTCTACGCGCAGCCCCTCGACGGGACCCGCCGGCTGCTGGTCGCGCTCGCGTCGGGGCTTGCCGCCCTGCTGGCCGGCGGGGCGCTGCTGATCTGGGCGGCAAGCCGGTGGCTCGTCGCCCCGCTCCGCCGCCTGAATACGCGGGTCGACGCGATCGCCGGCGGCGATCCGATCGAGACCCGCGCGACCTCGCCGATCCGCGAAGTCGAGAATGTCGCGACAGCCGTCGCAGGCATGGCCGCCCGGCTCGCGGACACTGCCGAGCACGACGCGCAACTCGAGGCGGAGCGACGCTTGCTCGTCAGCTCCATCGCCCACGACCTGCGCACCCCGTTGTTCTCGCTGCGCGGCTACCTCGACGCCATCGCAACGGGCATCGGCAACCCTGGCGAGCGGCTCGACCGAGCACGGGCGAAGGCCCAGCAGATCGATCGCCTCGTCACCGACCTGTTCGACTATGCGACGGCAGACATCGAGAAACGACCCCGCCTGCAGACGACAGACCTCGCAGAGGCCGTCACGGACGCGACCGCCGCGTTCGAGTTCGCGGCCGACCAGCGTGCAATCAAGCTCCGGGTTACGGTTCTCACTACAGCCTCGGTGAGGATGGACCGCGACGCATTCGAGCGCGCACTCGCCAACGTCCTCGACAACGCGTTGCGTCACACCCCGGGCGGAGGCGCGGTCGAGGTCACCTGCGGCGAAGACGAGGCCGGCGCGTTCGTCTGCGTCGTCGACGACGGTCCCGGCATCGCCTCGGACCTCCTTCCCCACGTGTTCGAGCCGATGGTCCGCGCCGACGGCGCCCGCAACCCGCGCACCGGCGGAGCGGGCCTCGGACTTACGATCGCAGCCCGCCTGCTCCGAAACCAAGACGGCTCAATCGACGCGGCAAACGCACCCGAACGCGGAGCGATCCTCACGCTCCGGTTTCCACGGACTGTCGCACAGCCCTCCCCCGGCAAGCACCCAGAGCAGACTAAGTCGTCGCCTTGACAGCAGGCCGGCTTACTCCTCGAGCATGGGGCGAAGCTCAGCGGAGGGATGGGAGCGCCAATAGCCGTTCTTCTATGCAATGTGTCGGATCTTCGCTTGTTCATCAATGTGAGCCCACGTAGGGTGGCCAGCCATCCCGACGACGAGCGACGAGGAGCGCAAATTGAGCGTCCACGCGAATCTGGCGATCCGCGAACCCGCTCCTGTGCCGCCGGGAGGGCTCGACCTGGTCACCCTGGAGGCCGCGGCGCTCGCGGCGACGCGGGCCGCCGCGGTCGCCTGCCAGCGATTCGTCGGACGAGGCGACAAGCACGCCGCTGACGCCGCCGCGGTGGAGGCGATGCGCGAGGCGCTGGCGGGAGCGCCCGGGCTCGGGACGGTGGTGGTCGGTGAGGGGGAGAAGGACGAGGCCCCGATGCTCGCTGCGGGGGAGCGGGTCGGCGCCGGCGGCCCGGCGTTCGACATAGCCGTCGATCCCCTGGAGTGCACGACCCTGTGCGCGAAGGGCCTCCCGGGCTCGCTCGCGACGATCGCATGCGCCGAGGACGGCGCACTGCTGCGTCCCGGCCGATCGCATTACATGGAAAAGCTGGTCGTCCCCCCCGCGGCCAGAGAGGCGATCGACATCACAGACAGCCCGGAGGCGAATGTGCGAAGCGTCGCGCGCGCACTCGGCAAGCGTCCCGCGGACCTTCGGGTGGTAGTCCTGGACAAGCCGCGCCACGCCGAGCTGATCGGGCGCCTGCGCCGCGCCGGCGCCGCCGTGACCACGCCGCCGGACGGGGACGTCGCCGGCGCGCTGGAGGCGCTGCTTCCCTCCGGCGAGGCGGATCTGCTGATCGGGATCGGCGGCACGCCGGAGGGCGTGATGACGGCGTGCGCCGTCAGGGCCCTGGGAGGAGGCATGCTGGCTCGGCTCGCGCCTCAGAGCGACGCGGAGGCGGCGGCGCTCGCGGAGGCTGGGCTCGACACCGATCGCGTGTACGAACTTGACGACCTCGTCGCCCGTTCGGCCTTCTTCGCAGCGACCGGCGTCACAGGCGGTGCGCTGCTCCGAGCCCCACGCCTCCTTCCCAGCGGCGTCGTGACGAACTCGCTGGTGATCTCGGAGCGCTCCCTCAGGGTGGAGGAGGCACGCTCGATCCCGCAACCCCAGGAGGTGGCATGACGATGGTCGGCAGGCGGCTCGAGGAGACGGCCCAGGCGATGGTCGCGGAGGGGAGGGGCATCCTCGCCGCAGACGAGAGCAACGCCACGATGACCAAGCGGCTCGAGGCGGTGGGCGTGGAGTCGACGCCAGAATCGCGGCGCGCGTTCAGGGGGCTGCTGTTCACGGCAGAGGGCGCGGCCGAACACATCAGCGGCGTGATCATGTACGACGAGACGATCCGCCAGCGGGCCGACGACGGTACGCCGTTCCCGGCGTTCCTCGCGAGCAAGGGCATCCTGCCGGGCATCAAGGTCGACACCGGCGCGAAGCCGCTCGCGGGCTTCCCGCGCGAGACCGTCACCGAAGGTCTCGACGGTCTCCGGGCTCGCCTTGTTGAGTACCGGGAGCTCGGCGCGCGCTTCGCGAAGTGGCGCGCCGTGATCGGCATCGGCGACGGACTGCCGACCCGAGCGTGCGTCGAGGCGAACGCTCACGCGCTCGCCCGCTACGCGGCCCTGTGCCAGGAGGCCGGCATCGTCCCGATCGTCGAGCCCGAGGTCCTGATGGACGGTGAGCACTCGCTCGCCCGTTCGGAGCAGGTAACGACGGCCGTCCTGCGAGCCCTCTTCCAGCAGCTGCTCGAGCACCGCGTCATGCTCGAAGGGTCGGTGCTCAAGCCGAACATGCTGCTCTCGGGATACGACTGCCCCGAGCAGGCCGGTGTCGACGAGGTGGCGGAGCGGACGCTCGCGTGCCTCCGCCGCGTCGTGCCGGCGGCGGTGCCCGGGATCGCCTTCCTGTCGGGGGGCCAGAGCGACGAGCGCGCGGCGGCGCATCTGAACGCGATGAACAACATCGGCGGTGTGCCGTGGGAGCTCACCTTCTCCTACGGTCGCGCGCTCGTCGCCGCGCCGCTCAAGGCGTGGTCGGGGGACGACTCCAGGGTCGCCGACGCTCAGGCCGCGTTCCTGCACCGGGCGCGCTGCAACACCGCTGCTCGAAGGGGCGAGTACTCCGAGGCGATGGAGCACGAGCTGGTCGCGTGAGGCGCCCGAGCTCGTTGCCGGAGGCGGCGGGGCGAATCGAGCACTCATAAAGCATTCTCAATGAGATCTGAGGAAAAGTTTGCTTGTACCTTCTGAGTTACGGAGTTAGCGTGGCGTTGCAAGCGATGGAAGCGCAAGAATCGAGAGGAAGGATGCCCTGATGGCGCCAACGAGCTCCGACGGGGTACGTTCGACCGAGCACCGCTGGTCCGCGGGCGTGACCCCATACGCGGAGATGGGCTACTACGACGCCGACTACGAGCCCAGCGACAGTGACATCCTGGCCGCGTTCAGGATCACGCCGCAGGCGGGAGTCGACCCGATCGAGGCGGCCGCCGCGGTGGCGGGCGAGTCCTCCACAGCGACCTGGACCGTGGTGTGGACCGACCGGCTGACGGACCACCGCCATTACCAGGCGAAGGCGTACTCGGTCGAGCCGGTGCCGGGGGCAGAGGACCAGTACATCGCGCGGATCGCGTACGACCTCGATCTGTTCGAGGAGGGCTCGATCGCGAACATGACCTCGTCGATCATCGGCAACGTCTTCGGCTTCAAGGCGCTCAGGGCCCTGCGGCTCGAGGACCTGCGCATCCCGCCGCACTACGTGAAGACGTTCCAGGGGCCGCCGCACGGGATCGTGATGGAGCGCGAGTACTTGGACAAGTTCGGCCGGCCTCTTCTGGGCGCGACCGTCAAGCCGAAGCTGGGGCTGTCGGCCAGGAACTACGGCCGGGTTGTGTTCGAGGCGCTGCGTGGCGGGCTGGACTTCACCAAGGACGACGAGAACATCAACTCGCAGCCGTTCATGCGCTGGCGCGACCGCTACCTCTACTCGATGGAGGCCGTCAACCGGGCCTCCGCCGAGACCGGCGAGGTCAAGGGCCACTACCTGAACGTCACGGCGGCGACGATGGAGGAGATGTACGAGCGCGCCGAGCTCGCCAGGGATCTCGGCAGCGTAATCGTGATGGTCGACCTGACGGTCGGGTTCACAGCGCTGCAGTCGATGTCGAGGTGGGCGCGCAGGAACGGGGTGCTGCTTCACCTGCACCGCGCCGGGCACTCCACGTACACGCGCCAGAAGTCACACGGCGTCTCGTTCCGGGTGCTGGCCAAGTGGTGCCGCCTGATCGGGGTGGACCACGTCCACGCCGGCACGGTGGTCGGCAAGCTCGAGGGCGACCCGCGAAACACGAAGGGCTACTACGACACGTTGCGCGAGAACTTCATCCCGGCGAGCCCCGAGCACGGGATCTTCTTCGACCAGGAGTGGGCCTCGATGCCCGGCGTGATGCCGGTCGCGTCGGGTGGCATCCACGCCGGTCAGATGCACCAGCTGCTGGGCTACCTGGGGGAGGACGTAGTGCTCCAGTTCGGCGGCGGGACGATCGGCCATCCCATGGGCATCGGCGCCGGCGCGACGGCCAACCGGGTCGCGGTCGAGGCGATGATCCAGGCGCGCAACGAAGGACGGGACTACTTCCAGGAGGGTCCCGACATCCTCGCCAAGGCAGCCAAGGGCTGCCCCGAGCTGGACGCCGCGCTGGAGGTGTGGAAGGACATCACCTTCGACTTCGAGTCGACCGACACGCCGGATCTCGCGGTTACGCCGACCGTCGCCTAGCAGAGGAGATCGACGATGAGGATCACACAGGGCACCTTCTCGTTCCTTCCGGACCTCACCGACGAGGAGATCGAGGCGCAGGTCCGGTACGCGCTCCGCAACGGCTGGGCGATCTCGGTCGAGTACACCGACGACCCGCACCCACGCAACTCGTACTGGGAGATGTGGAACCTGCCGCTGTTCGACCTGACGGAAGGTGACGCGCATATCGCGATGCGCGAGGTTATGGCGTGCCGCGAGCGCTTCCCGGACCACTACGTGAAGGTGAGCGCCTACGACGCGCGCTACGGCCGGCAGACCACCGCGCTCAGCTTCATCGTGGGCCGCCCGGCGCACGAGCCCGGCTTCCGCCTCGAGCGAGGGGACCGCCACGACCGCACGATCGACTACCGGCTGCACGCCTACGCCACCGACGCCCCGGCCGGGCAACGCTACCGCCCAGGCGAGACCGGCGACGCCGGCGGTTGATCGGGTGACGGGCCAGGCATTCACGACCCGTCCCCGGGCGCCCGGCGAAGCGCGCGCGGCCCGCCAGGAGGAGCGCCCATCCGCGCCCGTGGCCGCCGAGGTCGCCGACCTCGAGACGAGCCCGGCTGCGCTCGCGCGACAGAGTGGCCTCGACGCGGTGCTCGAGCTGCTCGACGAGGAGCTCGTGGGGCTCGCCCCGGTCAAGATGCGCATCCGCGAGATCGCCGCGCTGCTGGTCGTCGATCGCCTACGCCGCCAGCACGGGCTGGCGTCCGAGCGCCCCTCGCTGCACATGTGCTTCACCGGCAATCCGGGCACCGGCAAGACGACGGTGGCGCTGCGAATGGCGGAGATCCTCCACAGGCTGGGCTACGTGGAGCGGGGGCACCTGGTCTCCGTCACCCGCGAGGACCTGGTCGGCCAGTACGTCGGACACACGGCGCCCAAGACGAGGGACGTGCTGAAGAGGGCCCGCGGTGGTGTGCTCTTCATCGATGAGGCCTACTACCTATACCGGCCCGAGAACGAGCGGGACTACGGCCAGGAGGCGATCGAGATCCTGCTCCAGGCGATGGAGAACGAGCGCGACGAGCTGGTCGTGATCCTTGCCGGATACAAGGACCGCATGGAACGGTTCTTCGCCTCGAACCCCGGCATGCAGTCGCGCGTGGCGCACCACATCGAGTTCCCCGACTTCACAGTGCCCGAGCTGATGCGGATCGCCGACCTGATGCTGGAGCGGCGAGCGTACGCATTCTCCCCGGAGGCACGCGACGTGTTTCGCGAGTACGTCGAGCGGCGGCGGCGGCGTCCGCGCTTCGCCCACGGCCGCAGCATCCGCAACGCCATCGACCGGGCGCGCCTGCGTCAGGCCAGCCGGCTCTTCGAGTTGGGCCGGGCCCTCGAGCGCGAGGAGCTGATCAGTATCGAGGCCGAGGACATTCTGAAGAGCAGCGTGTTCGACCGGAGCGACGACCTGAAGGAGGGATAGCCGTGCCCCGGCCCACGATACTCGGCGTCGTCGGTGACTCGGCGGCGGGAAAGACGACCCTCACCCGCGGCCTCGTCCGGATCCTGGGTGAGGACAAGGTCACGCACGTCTGCACCGACGACTACCACCGCTACGACCGCAAGGAGCGCGCCGAGCGGGGTATCACTCCGCTCGACCCGGAGTGCAACTACGTCGACATCATGGCCGGGGATCTCCAGCACCTGCGTGCCGGAAGGGCGATCCTGAAGCCCGTGTACCGGCACGCCGACGGCACCTTCGGCCCGCCGGTGTACGTGCGCCCACAGACCTTCACGATCGTCGATGGGCTGCTCGGCTACCACACGCGTGAGATGCGCGAGGTCTATGACGTGCGCGTCTTCCTGGCGCCGCCGGAGGATCTGCGCCGCAAGTGGAAGGTCGATCGCGACTGCTCGCGGCGCGGCTACACGACCGACCAGGTGCTCGCCGAGCTCGACCGGCGCGAGCCGGACTCCGCCGCGTTCATACGTCCACAGCAGCGCTACGCCGACCTGGTCGTGTCGTTCATGCCGGGCGACACAGGCGACGCCGAGCACCTGGACGCCGAGCTCGTGCTGCGTGACGGCCTGCCCCACCCCGATCTTTCGCCGTTCATCGGCAACAACGGGCGCAAGGGGATCACGCTGCTCGAACGGGGGGAGGAGCGCCACTTGCGCATCCCGGGAGACATCGACCGCGAACGGGCGGCAGAGCTCGAGGAGGGCATCTGGGACCGGCTCCACTTCGCCACCCATCTGCGCTCCCAGCGCCTGGGCGAGTTCACCGTCGGGACCGGGCTCCATAGGTCGGAGTCGCTCGCTCTGGTTCAGCTCTTGATCCTCTACCACGTCGTGACGGCGCGCGCCGCCATCGCGCTCGGCGGCCCGGGAACACGCTCGGCCACCGGTGAGCTCGCGCCGTCGATCGAGGACGTCCGCGAGGCGGCCGCTCCGAAGACATGAGCCCCGACGCCGTCGCCGCGAGGGCGCCCGCCCCGGCTACCGAACGCCTGGATCGGCTCTGCGTCGACACGATCCGCGCGCTCGCGATGGACGCCGTGGAGGCGGCGAGCTCGGGCCACCCCGGCATGCCGATGGCGATGGCCCCGGCCACCTACCTGCTGTACACGCGCTACCTCAAGCACAACCCGCGCGATCCCGCCTGGCCGGACCGCGATCGCTTCGTGCTGTCCGCAGGCCACGGCTCGATGCTGCTCTACGCCGTGCTTCACCTGTGCGGATACGACCTCTCGCTGACGGAGCTGAGGCGCTTTCGGCAGTGGGGGTCGCCCACGCCGGGTCACCCCGAGCGCATCCTCGGCGGGCGCGGCACGCCGGGAGTGGAGACCACCACGGGACCGCTCGGCCAGGGATTCGCCAACGGCGTGGGCACGGCCACGGCCGAGCGTTTCCTGCGGGAGCGCTACGGCGCCGAGGTGATGGACCACCGGGTGTTCGCGATCTGCTCGGACGGCGACCTGATGGAGGGCGTCGCCGCCGAGGCGGCGTCGCTCGCCGGGCATCTGGGCCTCGGGCGCCTCGTCTACCTCTATGACGACAACCACATCACGATCGACGGCGACACCGCCCTCTCGTTCGCCACCGAGGACGTGGGCGCGCGCTTCCGTGCCTACGGCTGGCACGTGCAGGCGGTGGGCGACGCAAACGATCTTGCCGCGCTGTCTCGGGCGCTCGAGGCGGCCATCGCCGAGGACGAGCGCCCCTCTCTCATCCGCGTGCGCTCGACCATCGCCTGGCCAGCGCCGAACGCGCGGGGCACCTCGGCGGCGCACGGCGCGCCGCTCGGCGCCGAGGAGGTTCGGGCCACGAAGGACCTGCTCGGCCTCGATCCCGATCGCGAGTTCCACGTGCCGGAGGAGGTATACGAGGCGTTCCGCCCGTGCCTCGTCCGCGGCCATCAGCTCCAGAGCGCGTGGGAGGGGCGGGTCGAGCGCTGGCGAGCCGAGGACCCCGCGCGCGCGGCCGAGTGGGAGCGGGCCTGGCAGGGACGCCCGGCCGACGGGCTCGCTAAAGCGCTCCCCGCGTTCGATCCCGCCGAGGCGGGAAAGCTCGCGACGCGAGCGGCCGGCGCGAAGGTGATGCAGGCGCTCGCCCCCTACGTGCCCACGATGCTGGGCGGCGCGGCGGACCTGGCGGAATCGACCAAGACGGCGTTCAAGGGAGAGCCGAGCTTCAGCCGCGAGCGGGCCGGCCGCAACGTGCACTTCGGCGTCCGCGAGCACGCCATGGGGGCGATCGTGAACGGCATGGCGCTGCACGGCGGGATCGTGAAGCCGTACGGCTCGACCTTCCTGATCTTCTCCGACTACATGCGCCCCGCGATCCGCCTCTCCGCTCTCATGCGCCTGCCCGTCGTGTGGGTCTTCTCGCACGACTCGATCGCCCTCGGCGAGGACGGCCCAACCCACCAGCCCGTCGAGCACTACGCCGCGCTGCGAGCGATCCCCGGCCTGACCGTGATCCGCCCGGCCGACGCAAACGAGACGGCCGAGGCATGGCGTGTCGCGCTCGAGGAGTGCAGCGGCCCGGTCTGCCTGCTGCTGACGCGGCAGGGCGTGCCCGTGATCGATCGCGCGCGGGCGCTGCCGGCAAGCGGGCTGGCGCGCGGCGCCTACGTGATCCGCGACGCCGCGCGCCCATGCGACGTGGTGATCGCTGCCACCGGCTCCGAAGTGGCGCTCGCGCTCGAGGCACAGAATGCGCTGAGCTCGGAGGGGATCGCCGCACGCGTCGTCTCGATGCCGTCCTGGGAGCTGCTCGAGACCCAGCCGGACGCGTACCGCGAGTCCCTGTTCCCCCCGGGAGTGCCGGTCGTCGCGGTGGAGGCCGGCGTCAGGCTCGGGTGGGAGCGCTTTGCGGAGCGCACGGTGTCCGTCGATCGCTTCGGCGCCTCGGCACCGGGGGAGGAGGTGCTCCGCCGCCTCGGCGTCACGAGCGAGGCCGTTACGACAGCGGTACGCGAGCTCGCCTGTTGGCGCGGCGCGAAGAGCCCCTAGCGCCGGACTCGTGCGATGGCCTCACCGTTCGCCTCGCTATCGTTGGTCGCGCCCATGACCGAGCGAAGCGCGCTTCTCGGCACGGACGTCCAGTCCCGGCGGCCCTCAACCCCCTTGAGCCTCTCGCGGGTGGGCGTGAGGGGCGTCGAGAAGGTTGTCCGGGTTCGCTCGAACGGGGCCGAGCGGCTCTTCTACGCCGAGCTCGAATGCTTCGTCGACCTTGGAGCCGAGCAGAAGGGCGCGCACATGTCGCGCTTCGAGGAGGTCGTCAACGAGGCGATCGACGAGGTCATCATCGGTGAGGCAGCCTTCAAGGCTGAGACGCTCGCCTCGCACATCGCCGAGCGCGTGCGGGATCGGCAGGATGGGCGCCGCGCCGAGGTCACGATCGCCGCGCGCTATCCGGAGCACAAGCCCGCCCCGGTGTCCGGTCTGCCGACCCAGGAGATCTACACGCTGTTCGGGTCGGCGGTGGCGTCGGCCCGCGGGACCCGCCGGCTGGTCGGCGTGGAGGCGCAGGGGATGACCGCCTGCCCCTGCGCGCAGGAACTCGTGATGGAGCGCTCGCAGCACCGGCTGCGCGACGAGGGCTTCACCGAAGACAAGATCGCCCGCGTGCTCGAGGCCGTTCCGGTCGCGACCCACAACCAACGCGGCATCGGGACGCTCCACGTCGGCTGCCCGGAGGGCTGCACCGAGCCGCTCGAGGCGGAGACCCTACTCGACATCGTCGAGACGGCGATGAGCTCCGAGATCTACGAGCTGATGAAGCGCTCGGACGAGGTCGAGGTCGTCGAGAAGGCGCACATGAACCCGCGCTTCGTGGAGGACTGCGTACGCGAGATGATCCGCATGGCGACCGAGCGCTTCGGTTACCTCGGCGACGATGCGTTCGTCTCCGCCCGCCAGGAGAACCTGGAGACGATCCACAACCACAGCGTGGTGGCCGAGCGCCAGGGGCTGCTCGGTGATCTCCGCCGCGAAGTCGACTTCGGCGAGCGGGTGCGCCACGACGTGACGAGGCGCGAGTGGCTCGACGACGTTCCCAGTCACGAGGCCTAGGGACACCGTGCTCGGAGGCCTATCGGACACTATGCCCGCGAGTCGCAGCTTCTGGCCCACCTTCTTCTCCCGGATCGTGGCGCGTCTGCAGTGGAATCCAATGGCCATCGACCTAACCCCGGATGCCCGCGCGTGGCCCGGCCTCCCGGAGGAGCGCCGCCGCCGCCTCACCACGCTCCTCGCCGGCTTCTGCGTGGCCGAGGACGCCGTCTCGGAGCACCTCGAGCCGTTCGACGCTGTCGCCAGGAGCTCGTCGCTCGCCTCCGCGGAGACCTTGATGGCCTGGGTCCTCTTCCTGCAGCGCCGCGACGAGCAACGCCACGCGCTGATCTTCGACCGTATCGCCGCCGAGGTGCTCGGGCTGCCCGGCGCGACCCCGGCCGAGCGGCGCGCCGCCGCCCGAGCCCACGTCCCCGCCGCCGTGCTCGAGCTCTTCGAGGAGCGCCTCCCCGCGCTGGCCGCCGAGCTCGCGGCGGGCCGTAGGGGACTGGGCGAAGGCGTTAGCCTGTACCACATGGTGCTCGAGGGGGTCGTCTTCGAGGCCGGGCAACATACGCTGCTCGACGACCTGGCCGATGGCGTCCTGCCCGGGGTGCGCGAGGCTGTGAGGCGCGTCGAGCTCGACGAGCGCTGGCACATCGGCTTCGGCCTGCGCTGTCTGATCGAGGCCGAGCCCTCCCAAGACCTCATCGACGACCTACTGGCGCGTGGCGAGGACGCCGCCGCCGCCTGGGGCGACGCCGTCCCCCCCGCCACGCGCGAGCGCGCCGCGGACATGTGTCACCATCGGCTGTCGGCGGTCGGGCTCATCGCGCCGCGCGCAGCGGCGTAGCCGGTCCTCGAGGCCAAGCTAGCCGGCTCTGAGGCGCACCGGCCGCTTCATCGTGCGATAGACGAGCTCGTCCGTCTGCGCCGACTCGCGTGCCGAGACCACGCGGTCGTGGTGCGCCGAGAACCGGCAGACCGGGTCCGTGGCCGCCGGGTCGCCGGTGAGCCGCAGCGCCTGGCAGCGGCACCCGCCGAAGTCCACCTCCTGTCGTCCGAGCGGGCACGTCCGGCATGGCTCCTGCATCCACCCGGTGCCGCGGAAGCGCGTGAACGCGTCGGACTCGCTCCAGATCCACTCCAGCGGATGCTCGCGGACGTTGGCGAACTCGAGCCCAGGGATCGTCGACGCCGCCTGGCAGGGCAACACATCGCCGTTCGGAGCCACCACGATCGCTGTCCGGCCCCAGCCGCCCATGCAGGGCTTCGGCAGGTCCTCATAGAAGTCGGGGAGCACCCAGAGGACGTCGACCCTCGGGCCCACCCGCTCACGGAAGCGCTGGACCGCTTCCTCCGCGCGGCGGAGCTGCTCCCAAGATGGCATCAGCGCCTGCTGGTTTGGCACCGCCCAGCCGTAGTACTGCGTGTTGGCGAGCTCGAGCCGCTGCGCCCCTAGATCGAGTGCGAGATCGAGCAGCTCCTCGATCCGGTCGAGGTTATTGCGGTGCAGGACGCAGTTGATCGTCAGCGGGAAATCGAGCTCCCTCGCGAAGCGGGCAGCCGCGATCTTCTTCTCGAACGATGTGTTTCCGGCGATGCGGTCGTTCTCCTCGGCGTTCGGGCTCTGGATCGAGATCTGCACGTGGTCGAGCCCGGCCGACTTCAGCTCCTCCGCGCGCTTGCGCGTGAAGTGAACCCCGGCCGTGATGAGCGACGAGTAGAGGCCGGCGTCGCGTGCACCCGCGCAGAGCTCGAGCAGGTCGCGGCGCAGCATCGGCTCGCCGCCCGTGAGCGCGAGCTGGAGAACGCCGAGGGCGCGCGCTTCGCGGAAGGTGCGGGTCCAGTGCTCGGTCTCGAGCTCCAGGCGGTACTTCTCGGCGCCGATGTCGAGCGGGTTCGAGCAGTAAGGGCAATGGAGCGGACACCGGTAGGAGAGCTCGGCGATCAGCATCGACGGCCTGAGCAGGCTAGGCTGCTGCATCGACAACGAGTCCTCTCTGGGTCATGCCGTCGACGAGCGCTTCGACGTCCCTGCGTAGATCGGAGCCCTCGTACCGCGCCGAGAGGGCGCCGACGATGTCGTCGAGCGAGCGCTCCCCGTCGCATAGCTCGAGCACCTCTGCCGCGGTGCTATTGAGCCGCACGACGCCCTCGGGGACCAGCAGCACATGCTCCTCGCGCACCTCGTCATAGCGAAGGCGCGCGCCGGTGACGAGGCGTGGTCGCGTCACGGCTCCGGCCCCGGCGGCTGCGTGTCGCCGCGCTCGATGGCGTCGAGCTGCGCCCACAGCATCTCCGTCTTGAAGCGGAGCGCCGCAACGGCAGCTTCTTGCTGCTCCCGCGTTCGGCAGCGCTCGACCGTGAGGTCGAGTGCGTACTGTGCGTCGCGTGGGGCCTTGACCAGCCGTGCACGGAAGTACTCGAGCGCGGCGGGATCGATCCACTCGTAGTTACGCTCGAGCGCCTCGAGTCGCACACGAATCGCCGCCGGCCCGAACAACTCAGTGAGCGATGACGCGACCGCCTCGATCCACGGCCTCCGGCGCGCGAAGTCCACGTAGGCGTCAACCGCGTAGCGCACCGCGGGAAGCACGCGCCGCTCCGACAGCAGCTCTTCTCGTGAGACGCCGAGCGCCTCGCCGAGCCGCAGCCACGACTCGATGCCCCCCGTTCGGCCGGTCGTGCCGTCGTGGTCGATGATGCGTCGTATCCACACACGCCGGACCTCGACCTCGGGGCAGTTCGCCAGGATCGCCGCGTCCTTCAACGGGATGCACTTCTGGTAGTAGAAGCGGTTCGCAACCCAGCGCTGCAGCTCCTCGCGGGTGAGCTCGCCCGCGTCCATCCGTCTGTGGAAGGGGTGGAGGTTGTGGTAGCGCGTCCCCTGCACGCGCAGGTGCGCGATGAACTCCTCGGGCGGCCACGACGGCACGCTCTCAGCCGTCCGTATCCCGGCACTCGTGGTCATAGCGGGATCTCGAGGCCATCGTACGCAACTTCGACGCCCGCCCCGAGGACCGCCTTCCGCTCGGGGGAGTCCTCGAGCAGGATCGGATTCGTGTTGTTGATGTGGACGAGCACCTTGCGCGGTCGACGAAGCCGCGCAAGCGCTTCGAGCGTTCCGCCCGGCCCCGAGAGCGGCACGTGCCCCATCTCGCGCGCGCTGCGCGTCGAGATGCCGAGCCGGGCCAGCTCGTCGTCGCGCCAGAAGGTCCCGTCGACGAGCGCGACGTCGCTGCTGGCCAACAGGGAGAGAACGCCGTCGTCCAATCGGGCAAGGCCGGGGGCGTAGGTCACGACGCCGCCACCCGCGCGGTCCCGGAAGACGAACCCGCTCGCCTGGTCGTCCCCCGCCTGGAAGGACTCGACGACGAGGCTCGAATCCTCGAGCGCCCTCGTGCGCCCGGGCTCGAGCGCCTGCCAGTCGACGCCGCAGAAGCGCGCCAGCATGCGCAGCACGGTCGCGCTCAACGCGCGTTCGACGCCCGCATCGCCGAAGACGCGCACCGGCGTAGCCGACTCGCGCAGCAGCAGCAGACCCGCCGTGTGGTCGATCTCGGCGTCCGTCAGCAGGACGCCGGCGATCGGTGGCGCGCGGACGCCGTCGACACGACGGGGTGTGAGCGTCTCGAGCTGCTGACGCGCGTCCGGCGAGGCGTTTACGAGAAACCATGGCCCCTCGGCACCCCGGATCGCCAGCGACGACTGCGTACGAGGCCGCGCCCTTACGCCCTTGCGGGCGGCCTCGCATGTCTCGCAATGGCAGTTCCACTGCGGAAACCCGCCGCCCGCGGCCGAACCGAGAACGTGTACGCGCACTTCACAGAGGAACGGGACGTGGCCTCGGGCTAGCGCCGAAGGCCACGTCGAAGTGCTGTCCTACCGGCGGTTGTACAGGTACATCGTGACTTCGCAACAGAGGTCGTCGAAGTCAAACACCGGCTTGATCCACGTATGACGGCTCTCTGTTGGAGCGGAGATGATCTCCGAGTCGAATTCGGCCTTCGTCCAAGTCATGGAACCCTCCCTATCGATCTACGTTGACGAACCATCAACCCAGCAGCACGAACCCAGCGGTCGCCAGCAGCAAATCGGCTCCGGCGACCCGGACGGCGGCGGTGCGGCGGGCCAGCACCGGGAGCACGCGCGGGACCATGCCCGCCGCGACCAGCCCGACGAACGCCAGCAGCGAGCTCGACAGCGCGAAGCCCGCGGCCTGGCCGAGAAGCCAACCGGCCGAATGGTCGCCCGCGGCGCCATAGGCGAGGTTGTCGAGCGTCAACGCCAATGGCAGCACCCACACCGAGAGCTCAGCGAGTCGCTGCATGCTGGCGGCGACGACGAGCAGCCAGACGCCCAAGCCGGCCATCATCACGATCTGGGGCACCTCGGTCGAGAGCCGCCAGCCGACGCCCGCCCCGATCAGCAGTGCGGCTGCGTCGGCTACGCCGAAGGCCGCGGCGAAGGGCAGACGCCACCGTCTGTCGACGATCGCGCCAATGGCCACGCAAGCGATCAGGCTGTCCAGACCTAGAAGCAAGAATCCCATTTTCAACTCCAGACTCTGATTAGTGAGCTTGTCGTTGTTGCCACTCCAAACACGATGGGAACGGCAGCGCTATTCCGGGAGCGCGAATGCGAACAGCGCGCTTCCGTGCGACGACCCGAGCATCTTGGGCAGGAATCCTTCAGCCCAACCGCCCCAGCCGCTCGGCGCCACGACGTACTGCCGTCCGTCGATGCTGTAGCTCGACGGGCTGCTGTGGTGGCCACTGCCGCACTGGAACTGCCACAGCAGGTCTCCGGAGTTGGCGTCCCACGCGTTGAACTCCCCGGTCGGCTCGCCGCCGAACACGAGGTCGCCGCCCGTGGCCAGCAGCGACGAGCACATGCACAGGTCGTTGGTCCAGCGCCACCGCTCCTGGCCGGTGCGCGGATCGTAGGCGCTCACGTACCCGCTCTGGTCATCGCCGTCCACAGCGACACCGGCACCCCAGTAGGGGATGCTCTCCTTGAACTCCCTGCGCCGCCGCGTGGCCGTCGCGCCGACGTCCTGCACCGGGACGTAGAGGAGCTCCGCCTTCGGGCTGTAGCACGCGTGCGTCCATTCCTTGGCGCCGGCCGGACCCGGCCAGAAGTGCACCGGGTCGCCCTCCTTGTCGGGGTAGACCTTCGGCGTCACGTTGCCCTTCTCGTCGACCTCGCCCCAGTCGATGCGGTCCACGAACGGCGCCACCCGGACCGCCGACATGTCCGTGCGGTCGAGGATGTAGAGGAACCCGTTCTTGTCGAAGTGGGCCGCCAGCTTCTGCCCGTCGAGATCGAACAGGATGTGCTCCATCACGGAGTCGTAGTCCCACAGGTCGTGCGGCGTGTACTGGAAGTGCGCCTTGATTTCGCCGCTGTCGGCGTCCACGGCGACACCCGAATCGGTGTAGAGG
>JBKPDA010000037.1:0-6052 GCA_046727635.1 Actinomycetota bacterium
CGGCCCGAGCGCCATCGAGATGCCGAACACCGCTCCCCAGACGCCGATCGCCTGCGCGCGCTCGCGCGGGTCCTCGAACACGTTGCGCACGATCGACAGCGCCACCGGGTTGAGCATCGCGCCGCCGATCGCCTGCAACACACGAAAGGCAACCAGCAGCTCCAGGCTGGGAGCCAGCGCGCACAAGAGCGACCCTAGCGAGAACACCACCAGCCCGGTTTGGAACACGCGGCGTCGCCCGAGGCGGTCCCCGGTCGAGCCCGCCAGCATCAGCAGGCTCGCCAGCACGAGGGTGTAGGCGTCGATGGTCCACTGCAGCCCCGCCAACGTGGAGTGAAACGAGCGGTGGATGGCCGGCAGCGCGATATTGACGATCGTCGCGTCCAAGCCGACGATCAGCAGGCTCATCGAGCAAACGACGAGGACGAGTAGGCGGTGGCGGCGATCCATGGACACCACCGTAGAACCTAGAGTGCCCTCTAGGTCAAGTCGCTATCGTCGAATTCGTGGCCGCTATCGAAGAGGAACTGGGCATCGGCGACGTCGCGCGGCGTACGGGACTCAGCGTGCACGCCCTGCGGTTCTACGAGCGCGAGGGCCTGATGCTCTCGCAGCAGGTTGCGCGTGGGACGGGCGGGCACCGCCGCTATACCGCGCAGGATGTGAACTGGCTGCGGATCTGCATCAAGCTCCGGGCGTCCGGAATGCCACTCGCGAAGATCCGCCGCTTTGCCGAGCTGGTGCGCGAGGGCCCGGGCAACGAGCAGGAGCGCCTCGAGCTGCTGCGAGAGCAGCAGCGGCTCGTCGAGAACCAGCTCGCGGAGCTTCAGGAGTGCCTCCAGATCATCAACAGGAAGGTCGGCGTCTACGAGCAGCACGTCGCGGACGGCACCGCTCGGCACCTCTGGACCGCCAAGGCATAAAGCGCACCTAGGCAGCGATGGATCTGCCGACTTCGCCGGATCTCAACTTCCAAACGATCCGCGAAGGAGGCAGAGATGACCGGCAAGACGATGACCAAGTGGGTGGTGGTGCTGACCGCCATCGGGTCGTTGATGGCGGCGCTGGACACGCTCGTGGTGTCCACGGCGCTGAGTCGGATCAGGCTTGACCTGGGGGCCTCGGTGGGGCAGCTCGAGTGGACGGTCAACGCCTACAACCTGAGCTTCGCCGTGCTGCTAATCACGGGCGCGGCGCTCGGTGACCGCTTCGGTCGCCGCAACCTCTACGCCGCCGGCCTCGGGCTGTTTGCGCTTGCCTCAGCAGCGGGTGCGCTCGCGCCGAACGTGGGCGTGCTGATCGCCGCTCGGGCGGTGCAGGGCGTCGGGTCGGCGCTGATCATGCCGCTCGGTCTCGCGCTGCTGAGCGCCGCGTTCCCCGCCGAGAAGCGGGGCGCCGCAATTGGGATCTTCAGCGCGATCACGGGGATCGCCGTGGCCAGCGGTCCGCTGGTTGGCGGCGCCGTCGTGCAGGGGATCGACTGGCAGTGGATCTTCTGGATCAACGTCCCGATCGGGCTGGCGACGATCCCGCTGGTGCTCACGAAGATGCGGGAGAGCTACGGGCCCGACACCGGCCTCGACCTACGCGGCCTCGCGCTGGTGACGCTCGGCGCGCTGGCGACTGTCTGGGCACTGGTGCGCGGCAACGAGGTCGGCTGGGGCAGTACTGAGGTCGTGGGCGCGCTGATCGCCGGCGTGCTCCTGACGATCGCGTTCGTCGCATGGGAGCGCCGTGCGCGCGAGCCGATGTTGTCGCTGGAGCTGTTCCGCTCCCGTGCCTTCTCGGCCGGCAACGCGGCGATCTTCCTCACGTTCGCCTCGCTGTTCGGAGCTGTGTTCTTCTTCGCTCAGCTCCTGCAGACCGGCCTTGGCGAAGGCCCGCTCGAGACCGGGCTGCGGCTGCTGCCGTGGACGGCGACGTTCATCACGGTCGCGCCTATTGCGGGCGCGTTGGCCGACAAGATCGGCGAGCGGCCGCTGATGGTCACCGGTCTGTCGCTTCAGGCGCTGGGCATGACGTGGGTGGCGCTGATCGCCGACGCGAACATGTCCTACACCCAGCTGATCGCACCGTTCGTCGTCGGGGGCGTCGGCGTCTCGATGGCGATCCCGGCCGCGCAGAACTCGGTGGTCGCGTCGGTGGCCGACAACGCGATCGGCAAGGCTGCCGGCGCGAACAGCATGATGCGCGAGCTCGGCGGCGTGTTCGGCATCGCGATAGCGGTCGCGGTGTTCGCGGCAGCCGGCAGCTACGTCTCGCCGTCGGCGTTCGTCGAGGGCTTCAAGCCCGCGATCGGCGTCGCCGCCGCGCTGGCGCTGATCGGTGCCGTTGCCGGTCTGGCCCTCCCGGGCCGCCGGCGCGCGGCAGCGCCGCTCGTGGCCGTCCCGGCCCTCGAGGCGCAGGACTGAGGGGGCGTTGACAATGAGGCACGTCATGAGCACGCAGCTCGTCCACCTCGAGCTCCACACCCCCGACCGCGCCGCCGCCCGCTCGCTCTATGCCGACCTGCTCGGCTGGCGGGCGGCGACGGTCGCGGGGTCGTACCTCGCCCTTGACCTGGGCGGCGACGTTGGCGGCGGCATCGTGGAGTGCGGTACCGACCGCCCGGTGTGGCTTCCCTACGTGGAGGTCGACGATGTCGCCGCCTTCACCCGCAGGGCCCGGCGACTCGGCGCGAAGGTGCTGCTCGAGCCGCGCGAGGGCCCGATGGGCTGGCGGAGCGTCGTCGCGACCGCGGCCGGCGGCGAAGTGGCGATGTGGCAGCCGAAGCCATGAGCGACGCGGACACACTCAAGGCTGCGCAGGCAGGCGACGAGGCGGCGTTCGAGCGTCTCGTCGCCAGCCACCGGCGCGAGCTCTACGCCCACTGCTACCGGATGCTCGGCTCCGCCGCCGATGCAGAGGACGCCCTCCAGGACGCCCTGCTGCGCGCCTGGCGCGCGCTGCCGCGCTTCGAAGGCCGCAGCTCGGTGCGCTCGTGGCTCTACCGGATCGCCACGAACGCCTGCCTGCGGGCCCTCGAGCGGCGCCCACCCCGTGCGCTGCCGATCGACTACGGTCCGGCCGCCGATCCGCACGACCCCGTGCCCGCCCCGCTCGTCGAGTCGGTCTGGGTCGAGCCGATCCCGGACGACCAGCTCCCGATCGACGCGGGCTACGAGCAGCGCGAGGCCGTCGAGCTCGCGTTCATCGCCGCGCTCCAGCACCTGCCCGCCCGCCAGCGCGCGGTGCTGATCTTGCGCGACGTGCTCGGGTTCAGCGCCCGCGAGGTGGCCGACGCGCTGGATACGACGCCGGTGTCGATCGACAGCGCGCTGCAGCGGGCGCACAAGGCCGTCGACGAGCGGGTGCCGGCCCGGTCGCAGCAGGCGACGCTGCGCGCCCTGGGCGACGAGGAGCTACGCGCGACCGTCGATCGTTTCGCTGCCGCGTGGGAACGCGCGGACGTGGACGCGGTCAAGGCGATGCTCGCCGAGGACGCGATCTTCGCGATGCCGCCGCATCCCGTTTGGTTCTCGGGACGCGACGCGATCGCGGACTTCCTGGCGCTCAGGCCGCTCCGCCGGGGCTGGCACGAGCGGGTCCTTCCCACCCGCGCGAACGGTCAGCTCGCCTTCGGCCACTACGCGTTGGACGACGGCCGGTTCGCGGCACATGCCCTCAGCGTGCTCACGCTGCGCGGCCATGAGATCGCCGAGATGACGGTCTTCCTGACCCCCGAGCCGTTCGCCCGGTTCGGCCTGCCGGAGTCACTCGACGATGAAGGAGGTACACGATGAACAAGGCCGCGACACTCCGCGCGCTGCACGTTGCCGGTGACCCACTCGTCCTCCCCAACGCCTGGGACGCGGCCTCGGCCCGGCTGGTCGAGGCGGCAGGGTTCCCGGTCGTGGCCACGAGCAGCAATGCGACGGCCGAGATACTCGGCTACGACGACGGGGAGGCGGCGCCGGTCGAGGACGTGCTGGACGCCGTCGGGCACATCGTCCGGGCGGTGAGCCTGCCGGTGACGGTCGACTTCGAGCGCGGTTACGGGCTCGCGCCGGCCGAGCTGGTGGAGCGGCTGGCCGCAACAGGGGCAGTCGGGTTGAACCTGGAGGACTCCGATCCGCCCAGCGGGGAGATGATCGATCCCGCCCAGCAGGCGGAGTTCCTGGCCGCGGTGCGCTCGGCGGCGGACTCGCTCGGCGTGGACCTTGTGATCAACGCGCGCACGGACTCGTTCATACGTCGCGCGGGGTCGCCCGAGGAGCAGCTTGCCGCCTCCATCGACCGCGGCGTGCGGTACATCGCCGCCGGCGTGGACTGCGTGTACCCGATCGCCGCCGCCGATCCCGACGCGATCCGCTCTCTGGTCGAGGGAATTCCCGGCCCGGTGAACGTGGCCTACGGGCGCGGCAAGCTGTCGCTGGCCGAGCTCGCCGCGCTCGGGGTCGCCCGGGTGAGCTTCGGTCCGGCCCTGCAGCGGCACCTGTACAGCAAGTTCGCCTCCGCGCTGCTCCCAGCCGTCGCGGCGGACGAGAACCCGTTCGCGCTCTGAGTCCGACCTAAGAGCCGAGCCAGTCGAGCGCGTCCTGCCGGCGGCCGAAGTAGCCGGTTGAGAAGTTCGCCGGGCCCGTTGCCGCCGGCGGGTCGCCGATCGCGGGCGTCCCGTCGGGCGCGAGAAAGGCGAACTTCTCGACTCCGGCGGCGTTGTAGCGGGGCACGATCTGCTCATACCACCAGGCATCGTCCATGCCGCTCTGGTCCATCAAGAAGCGGGTCACGTCGACCAGGATGCCGGGTCGTCTACGCCGCTCGACCTCGCCGGCGAAGGCCGCCAGCCAGCTCTGGAAGTCGCCGACCGACATGGCCTCCGTGGCGTCGTACCAGCGGATCTCGAGGTAGCCGTAGTCCGCGTGGTCGATCACTTCTCCGAAGCGGTCCTCGTACGCGTGAGTGACTGTTGCCTGGCTCATTTGGTCCTTCTCCCTTTCGATGCTCGAATCGGCGTCGGGGGCCGGTCGGCGGCTATCCCGAGCCGCGTGCCCGTTTCCACGAGCGCCTTGAGTCGTGTGGTCACGAGCTCCGTCCAGCCCTTCGAGAAGCCCTCGGCCACCTCGGCATCGACCGCCCCGACGGCGCGGAACGTGAACCGCAGCAGCGTCCCCTGATCGGTGGGCTCGAGCTCGAACGTCGCGACGCCGACCGCTACACCGAGGTGAAAGTGCCCGGTGAGCTTGAGGTAGCGGTCGTCCTGCCACCCCGTAACCGCGGCGACCACATCGCCTCCGCCGTCCCACTGCTCCAACAGGAGCCCGCCGATCCGCGGGTCGAGCGTCAAGCCCGTTGCCTGCGCGCCGAGGAACGGCGTGCCCCACCAGCCACCCGGGTCCTCGGTCAGCGCCGAGAAGACCGCGGCCGGCGTGCCGCCGATCGTGAGGTCCAACGCAACGTCGATCGCCGGCTCTGAGGCGTGCATCGGTCGGACCCTAGCCTCGACCCGGTCCTGCAGCCGAAGCAATCCGGAAGCCCAACCGGAGGCGACAGGGTCGAACCACCGCTCGTGAAGCCGCCGCAGTGGCACGGCATTCAGGTAGTGCCAGCGTTCGCGACCGCGCTTTCGGCTCGTGACCAGGTCGGCCTCCTCGAGGACCTCGAGGTGACGCATCACGGCGATGCGCGAGATCTCGAAGTGCGAAGCGATCTCGCCGGTGATGCGCGGCCGCTCCCGCAGGAGATCCAGGATCCGCCGCCGTGTGGGATCGGACAGCGCCCGCCACAGCGGCGCGGTCTCGTCCTCTAGCTCGACGAGTCGCAGTGCTGCTGGATTGCTCACCACACATGTAACATTAGCATTACATATTTCCAAGGCGAGCGCAGCTGGGAGAGGAGCAGGAGATGATTGGACCGGTTCTGGTCACCGGCGCGACAGGTCGCCAAGGCGGCGGAGTAGTGCGACATCTAGTCGCGCGGGGCGCCTCCGTTCGCGCCGTCACCCGTAGCCCGGACGGCGCTCGCGCCCGCGCGTTGGCCGACCACGGCGTTGAGATCGTGAAGGGCGACATGG
>JBKPDA010000038.1:0-10510 GCA_046727635.1 Actinomycetota bacterium
GGCCGCCAAGGAGCGCTTCCGCGAGGCGTTCGCGAAGCTCCCCGAGCGCGAGCGCGAGGTGGCCGTCCTGCTCTACGTGAAGAACCTCACCCTGCGCGAGATCGGCGACGTGCTCGGAGTGTCCGAGAGCCGCGTCTGCCAGATCCACTCTGGGTTGAAGAAGAAGCTCAAGCAGGAGCTGGCAGAGGATGCGCTCCTGTTTGTTGAGGCCGCCTAGGAAGTACGGAAGTACGGAAGTACGGAGGTACGGACCAGGTCACTCCGTACTCCGTACCTCCGTACTCCGTACATCCAGCCTGTAAGCCCAAGCAAGCGCCTCCGCTACAGCCACCCACAGCTCTTCGGGCACCTCTCTTCCGAGCTCGAGCCCAGCCAACGCCTCGGCCAACGCTGGGTCCTCGCGGACCGGCACTCCGGCCTCCTTGGCCGCCGCCAGGATCTTCTCCGCGATCAGGCCGCGGCCGGTGGCCACCACCTTCGGGGCGCCCTTCCCCTCGTAGCGCAGCGCCGCCGCGCGGCGGCGGCCCTTGTCAGGCGTAGACATCGAGCGGGTCGTGCCGGGGGGTCACAGCCACCTGGACCGAGCGCCCTGTCGCGCGCCCGAGTGCTTCGCGAAGCTCGTCGGCGCTCCCACGCGCCAGCTCGTGCGGGGCTCCCTGCGCCGCCCGCACGCCCACGGTCAGCGCGCCGCCCTCGATGGCCAGCCGGAAGTCGATCGCCCCGAGCGCCGGCGAGCGGTAGGTGATCGCCACCGTCGCCTGGGCCCCGGAGCCGCGAGCGCCCTCCGCCTCGCGCTCGTCCACCACGAGCTGGGCCAGGCGACCGTCCGGGAGCGGCACGGGCACGACGGTCGGATCGCCCGGGTGGAGAGCCGTGGCGGACTCGTCCACGAGCTTCATCACCACTCGCTCCGCACTGGCCTCGAGTACCTGCAGCCTGAGCTTGTCCCCCGCCTTCACCTGGTCCGGCAGCTGGGCGTTCAGCGGGTGTCCGGCCAGCATCAATATCCCGCGCGACCCGCTGCGCTCGGCCACGCGAGCGGCCAGGGTCATCCCGGGCCGCAGCACCAGCTCAGGCAGCTCGACACGCAGCAGCGCCGGATCGACGAAGACGCGCATCTCAAGGATCATGACGCATGGCCGATCACCCGGGCCAATGGAGCGAGGGCTCTACATCGCCGCTTCGGGGATGCTCGCTGAGCAGGTTCGCCAGAACCAGATCGCCAACGATCTCGCGAACTCCTCCACGCCGGGCTACAAGGCCGACCGCTCCAGCCAGCAGGGCTTCGGCGAGATGCTGCTCGCCAACAGCGTGACCGGCCAGACCGTGGGCCCGCTCGGCCTCGGCGTGACTATCGCCAAGACCACCACCGACCTCACGGCCGCCGCGGTCCGCGACACGGGCGAGCCGCTCGACTTCGCCATCGAGGGCGACGGCTTCTTCCAGGTGCGCACCGCCCAGGGCAACCGCTTCACCCGCAACGGCCAGTTCATGCGCTCGGCCGCCGGCCTTCTCACGGACGCGGTCGGGAACCCGGTGCTGAACCAGAACGGCGGCACCATCACGGTGAACGCCGACGGCACGGTCCCCGCGGGCTCGGTGGGAGCCTTCAGCGTCACGAATGCCCGCAAGCAGGGCGACTCGCTCTTCAACGGAACCGCCGCGGGCCAGGCCACCGGCACGATCCGCTCCGGAGCCCTCGAGGGCTCGGGCACCGACGCGGCCACCTCGATGATCGACATGATCACCTCCTACCGCGCCTATGAGGCCGGGCAGAAGGTGATTAAGACGATTGACGAGACGTTGAACAAGGCTGTTACGCAGGTGCCGTCTATTAGCGGCTAGGTCACAGGTGACAGATGACAGGTCACAGGGTCAAGTCCTGTCACCTGCGATCTGTGACCTGTGACCTGGCCTGGACTTTTGTCCAGGCTCGTTAAAGCCCTGCACCTCCCGGCCGACTACTCCACCTGACCATAAGGATTCGGCTGGACTGCTTTGCAGAGGCCGCTTCCGAACTTCCGAACAAGGAATTTCGAGAATGCTGGAGGGCTTGTACTCCGCCGCCGCAGGTATGGCGGCACAGCAGCAGCGACTCGACGCTGTCGCCAACGACTTGGCGAACGTCGACACGACGGGCTACAAGAGCGAGCGCGTCGGCTTCCGCGATCTTCTCTACACGCAGGCCGGCCGCGGCGCGGGCACTCAGGTGTATGAGGGCGCAGGCGCCGCCGCCACTCAGCTCGGCCGCACGCTCGAGCAGGGCGCGCTGCAGAACACCGCCCGCCCGCTGGACGTGGCGATCGAGGGCCAGGGCTTCATCCGCGTCCTCCACAACGGCACCGCGGCCCTGACCCGCGACGGCTCGCTTCAGGTGAACGCCGCCGGCAAGCTGATGACCTCCACCGGCGACTACGTGGAGCCGGCCATCACCCTGCCCGCCGGCACGTCGGCCGACGACGTGTCGATCGCGCAGAACGGCGTGGTCAGCGTGAGGGGCACGCAGGCGGGCACGATCCAGCTCGTCACCGTGCGCGCGCCCGAGGCGCTCACGCCCATCGGCGACAACCTCTTCACGGCCAACGCGGCCAGCGGCGCGATCCAGACCGCCGGCGGCGCGACGCTGCAGCAGGGCTTCCTCGAGGCGTCGAACGTCGACATGGGCGACGCGATGGTGAACATGATGCAGTCGCAGCGCAGCTTCCAGCTGGCGAGCAAGGCGATCCAGATGCAGGACGAGATGGCCGGCATCGCCAACGGGGTGAAGCAGTGAGCGTCGATCCGCTGAGCGGCTCGCTGCCCGTCGTGCCCGACACGGCCCTCCCGGCCGACGTCCGCACGGGCTCGACCAAGGACAAGCAGACCTACCAGGCCGCCCTGGCCTTCGAGCGCCAGCTCCTCACCCAGCTGCTGCAGTCGATGACCACCGACACCACGGACGACTCCACCGACACGAGCAGCGACGACGGCAGCGACAGCAGCGTGATGGACGGCAGCGACGCCGCCACCAGCGCCTACAAGCAGGAGCTCCCCGACCAGCTGGCCGACGCCGTGATCAATGGTGGCGGCACCGGCATGGCCGAGAACCTCTACCACGCACTGCGCCAGGAGCAGTCGTGAACGAGCTGACCGGAGCCAACCCGCTGGAGCGCGACGTGCTCCACCACCTGGACGAGCAGATCGAGTCCGCGCGGCGCCTGCTCGCGTCGATCCTCAGCCAGGGCGCAGCCATCCGCGAGCGGGACGTGGAGAACGTGCTCGCACGCCTCGGCGACATCAAGGTGGAGATGGAGCTGCGCGGCCGCCTCGAGGCCGACCGCACCGACCTGCTCGTGCGCGCCGGCGCCCAGCTGGGCGTGCCCGCCGCCGCGGTCACGCTCGAGGCGATGACCAGCTTGATGAGCCCGATCGTCGCCGAGCGCGCTCGCGAGCGCAGCGCCGAGCTGCGCGGGCTGCTCGACGAGGTCGCGCGCGAGCACGGCATCAACCGCGCCCTCATGCGCCAGGAGCTGGCCTTCCTCGACCACCTCACGCGGCTGCTCGGCCGGGAGCCCGAGGGCAGCTACCGCCCCAGCGGCCCCGCCGCGCGTCCCGCCAGCCACCACGTCCTGAACCTGCAGGCCTGACCCGTGGCAAACATCTCCACATTCTTCGGACTCGAGACCACGCTGCGGGCGCTGCTCGCTCAGCAGTCGGCGCTCGACACCACGGGCCACAACATCGCCAACGCGAACACCGACGGCTACTCGCGGCAGTCCGCCGTGCTCGGCTCGACGGACGCGTACCAGGTCACCGACGGCGCCCGCCAGGCCACGATCGCGTCGATTGGCACCGGCGTGGAGATCCAGGCCTACAACCGCATCCGCGACGGCTTCCTCGATCTCCAGTACCGCGCCCAGAACATGGTGCTGGGCCAGCAGTCCACGACCTCGAATGCGCTCGCCCAGGTGCAGACCGCGCTGGCCGAGCCCGGCGACGACGGCATCTCGAACCTGCTGTCCGGCTTCTGGGATGCCTGGAACAACGTGGCCAACGACCCGAGCAGCACCGCCAGCCGGCAGGCGCTCGTGGAGCAGGCGAAGACGCTGACCACCTCGGTGCAGAGCCTCTACTCGCAGCTCTCGCAGGCTTCCAGCGACGCCAGCAGCGAGTACAGCTCGCTCACGGCGTCCCCCAGCGGCGAGGTGGCGCAGGACGCGACAGAGCTCTCGAACCTCAACCTGGCGATCAAGCGCGCGGTGGCCTCGGGTGACACGCCCAACGACCTCTACGACCGCCGCGACCAGATCCTGGACAAGCTCTCGAAGCTCGGCCAG
The DNA here is from genome assembly GCA_046727635.1 of Actinomycetota bacterium. GTDB lineage: Bacteria > Actinomycetota > Thermoleophilia > Solirubrobacterales > Thermoleophilaceae > JAICJR01. Next base: position 4,317 of record JBKPDA010000038.1, read on the forward strand.
GTGTCGATCACGGACCTCGGCAACGGCTCTATCGACGTGAACTTCGGCGACGCCGCCAACCCGCTCGTTGCCGACACGACGGTCAACTGGCCGCAGACGCTCAACAACGCCGGCCCGCCCGCCACGAGCGCCGGCGGCAAGCTTGGGGCGCTGTATGACCTGTTCAAGACGGGCGGAACGATCGAGTCGCTGCAGACCGATCTGAACGGGATCGCCAAGGACCTGGCGGACAAGGTCAACGCGCTGCACAACCCGGGCGGCACGGGCACCGACTTCTTCACCTACACGAGCGGCTCGGAGGCCTCGACGATCGCCGTCAACGTCACCGCCGCCGGCGTCCGCACGGGCACCGCCAGCGCCGTCGAGGAGAACGACATCGCGCGGGGGATCGCGAACCTGCGCGGCGGCACCACCGATGACCTCTACTCCACCTTCGTCACCCGCATCGGCTCGATGGTGCAGAACGCGCAGCGGCAGCAGTCCACGTCGCAGACGCTGGTGGACTCGGTGGAGAGCCAGCGCCAGAGCACCTCAGGCGTCTCGATGGATGAGGAGATGACCAACATGATCAAGTTCCAGCGCGCATATCAGGCCGCGGCGCGGGCGATGTCGACGATGGACGAGATGCTCGACATCACGATCAACCGCACCGGAAGGGTGGGTCTCTGATGTCCACCCGCATCACCAACGCGATGATCTCGCGCCAGGTCCTCACCGACGTCCAGGACGTCTACGGCAAGCTGGCCAACACGCAGCTGAAGCTCTCCTCCGGCAAGGAGATCACGAAGCCCTCGGACGACCCGTACGGTACGAGCCGCGCGCTCACGCTCTCGAACTCTCTCGCCGGGATCAAGCAGTACGAGAGCAACGTGAACGAGGCGGAGAGCTGGACCAGCGTGACCAACACGGCGCTGACCAGCATCAACGACGCTGCCCAGCGCGCCCGCGAGCTGCTCGTCCAGGCGGGCAACGACACCTACGACACGAGCGAGCGCACCGCGATCGCCGACGAGATCGACCAGCTGATCGACACGATCAAGGGCGACGCCAACGCCCAGGTGGGCGGCAGCTACGTGCTGTCGGGCACCAAGACCGACACGGCTCCGTACACGGTCGGCGGCGCGGACACCTACAACGGCAACTCCGGCCAGGTCTACCGCCAGATCGGCCCGGGGGTCTCGCTGCAAATCAACACGCTCGGCTCGACGGTGCTCGGCAACGGCGTCTCCGGCGACGGTGGCCTGCTCGGCGTGCTGCGCGACGTCTCCAGCCACCTGCGCGCCGGTACCGCAGCGGCCGCCGACTCCCTGCGCACCACCGACCTGCAGAACCTCGACTCGAGCATGGACACGATCACCCAGTCCCTGGCGGTGGTGGGTGCGACGAGCAACCGCCTGACGAGCGCTGCAAGCCGCCTGTCAGAGATTGAACAGTCCACAACAAGTCTTCTCTCAGACACGCAGGACGCCGATATGGCCCAGACGATGATCGATTTCTCGACACAGCAGTCGGTCTATCAGTCAGCGTTGGCCGCCGGCGCGAAGATCGTTCAAGCCTCGCTCCTCGACTACCTGTCGTAGCGCGGGCACGTACCAAGGAGGTTCAATGCCCCTCACAATCGACACGACGCGCTTCGGCGAGATAGAGATCGCGGACGAGGCCGTCATCGAGTTCCCCACCGGTCTCATCGGACTGGGCGGCGCCCGTTACGCGCTGCTCGCCAACGATGAGATGAGCGCGATCGTCTGGCTGCAGTCGCTCGACGATCCGTCACTCGCCCTGCCGGTCACCAACCCCGGACGCTTCTTCGACGACTACATCGTCGAGCTGTCCGACGCCGAGGCCGCCCGCATCGGGATCACCGATCCGGACCACGCCGACGTGTGGGTCACCGTGCGCGCCACCGAGATGCTCGAGGACTGCACGGCCAACCTCCGTGCGCCCATCCTCGTCTCGCGCGGCCGCGGTCACCAGGTGATCAACGAGGCCGAGAACGCGCCGATGCGCGCGCGCCTGTTCACCGCTACCCGGGAGAAGGCCACGGCCGAACAGGCTGCGTAAGCGCTCATACCGCTCCGTCCCAACTTCCAAGGAGGAAGACAAGTGCTCATCATCACCCGCCGTCCGGGCGAGCGAATCATGCTCGGCGACGACATCACGATCCACGTGATGGAGATCGTCGGCAACAGCGCTCGCGTGGGCATCGAGGCACCAAAGTCGCTGCCGGTCTACCGCGAGGAGATCTGGGCGGCAGTCAAGGAAGAAAACGAGGCTTCGGCGCGCGTCGAAGCGGAACGGATCGCCAACCCGGCAACTGACGCCGGGGCGCGCGTCTAGGAGGAACGAACACCAATGTCACTGAGAATCAACACGAACATCGAGTCCTTCGATGCTCATAGGCAGCTCGAGGGCACCAACATGAAGCTGCAGAAGTCGATGCAGCGCCTGTCTTCGGGCTATCGCATCAACACTGCGGCTGACGACGCGGCCGGACTCGCGATCAGCGAGAAGCTGCGCGCTCAGATCAGCGGCCTGGACCAGGCCAACAGGAACGCGCAGGACGCCGTCTCGCTCGTGCAGACCGCGGAGGGCCAGCTGAACGAGGTCCACGCCATGCTGCAGCGCGTTCGCGAGCTGGCTGTGGAGTACCGCAACGGCACGCTCTCGACCACGGACCGGACCGCCATCCAGTCCGAGATCAACCAGCTCGCCTCGGAGATCCAGCGCATCGGCACCTCGGCCCAGTTCAACGGCATCCCGCTGCTGAACGCCCAGGTGACGGTCACCTTCCAGGTGGGCGCGAACGACGGCGAGGACATCTCGATCACCACGGCCACCCTGTGGGGCAGCGCGGTGACGCAGTCGGCGTTCGACCTGGCGATCACCAACACCGTCGACATCTCAGAGATCGACGATGCCATCAACTCGATCAGCGCTATGCGCGCGCAGTACGGCGCGGTGCAGAACCGCCTCGAGCACGTGATCAACAACCTGCAGATCTACGAGCAGAACCTCACGGCCTCGGAGAGCCAGATCCGGGACGTGGACATGGCCAGCGAAATGGCCAACCTCACGAAGCTCCAGGTGCTTCAGCAGGCCGGCACGAGCATGCTCGCGCAGGCCAACCAGGAGCCGCAGTCGGTTCTGAAGCTCCTGAACGGTTAGTCCCTAGTAGAGGCTCGTATCTCGTGAGGCCCCGCCGCTCGGTGGGGCCTCACTCTGTTCCAGGGCCGTTTCGCGCTGGGCGAAGACCTCGAAGCGCACGGCCATGCCGTCCCGCATCTGCCAGACGTGCGCGCCCGGCACGTCAACGTCGACGCCGCTGCCCTTGCCGCGTCCGCGGTAGCGGGTGAGGACGATCACCGTGTCGCCCTTCTCGAGGTACTCCTCGGCCTCGCAGCGCCAGTGCTCCCACGGGCTCAGCCAGCTGCGGATCCGCGGGTTCGGCGTCCGCGTGTCGCGGTAGACGCCCGCGATCCCGGGGAACTCGTCCGAGTAGCCCCACTCGAAGTCGTCGGCGTAGATCGTGGGCAGGTACACCCAATCGCCGCGGCCCCAGTGGTCGTAGATCTCCTGCAGGGCCTCGACGTTTCGGCTCGGCATCTAGCGATCAGTATCTCCGACCGTCCACCTTGACTCGGGCGAACGGCAGCAATAAGGGCTGGCCCGAAGCGAGTTCGCGACTCGGGCCGCACCTGGATGACATTTGGTCGGCATGTCAGCCCAAATGTCATCCACGTCCGCCGGTGCGACCCGAATCCAGGAGCGCCGCCGCATCTACGCCGCCGCCAGCACCCGCTCCGCCTCGGCCAGCTCCTCAGGCGTGTTAACGCTCCGTACCACGCGGGCCGGCAGCGCCACCCGGGCCGGGTCCAGCGACTCGACCGTTCGCGTGAGCGGGGCGTCGGCCGGGGCGGCGCGGAGGGCGTCCAACGCCGCGGGCGCATAGATCCCGAACGTCGGCTGGAGCACGCCTTCGGCCGCGGCCACCACGGCCGCCGACTTCACGGGCGCGGCCAGCAGCGAGCGGCAGGCGTCCGCCGTCACGAACGGCATATCGGCCGCGCAGACCATCACCGGCTCGCCCGCGTGCTCCAGCGCGTGGACGATCCCAGTCAGCGGATGGCGCGGCTCGTCGGGCTCGTCCCAGCGCTCCGCCCCGGCAACCTCGGGCAGCTCCGTGGAGCGCTTGCACACGAGCGCCACCCGCTCGCACACCTGCCCCAGCGCCTCCACCGGGTAGGAAACGAGCGGCCGTCCGGCCAGCAGAGCTCCGGGCTTGCTGTCCGCTCCGAGCCGGCTTCCGGCCCCTCCGGCGAGCACGGCACCGATCACTAGCCGTCCATCCTGGACATCGCGGGCTATGCTGCCACACCGCGTGGGCGTAGGCACGTTCATCGGGGTGGGCCGGGCGCTGGAGACGGCTCTCCAGCGCGTCGAACGCGCCGAGTCGCTCGGCTACGAGTCCGCCTACGTCACCCACATCGCCGGGCGCGACTCGCTCACCGTCCTCGCGGCCTACGCCACGCGCAGCCGGCGCATCAAGCTCGGTACCGGCGTGCTGCCCATCCACTCGCGCACACCCGTGGCCACCGCGCAGGCGGCGGCCACGGTGGACGAGCTCTCGGGCGGCCGTATGGTGCTCGGCCTCGGCATCTCTCATCGGGTCACGGTCGAGAACTGGTACGGCACGAAGATCGAGAAGCCGGTGGCCGAGATGCGCGAGTACACGGAAGCCGTGCGCGCGATGTTCCGCGGCGAGGACGCGACGGGCGACAAGCGCTTCCCCACCCGCTTCCGCTTCATGGGCTACGAGCCGCGGGCGGACCTGCCGATCTACATCGCCGCCCTCTCCCCCGCGATGCTCCGCCTCGCCGGAGAGATTGCCGACGGCGCGATGCTCTGGCTCTGCAACCCCGAGTACATCCGGTCAGTGGTGGTGCCCGAGCTGACGAAGGGCCGCGAGCGCGCCGGCAAGTCGCTCGACGGCTTCGACATCGTCGCCGCCGTGCCCGCCGCCGTTACCGACGACGTGGACGTGGCCCGAGCCTCGCTGCGCGGCGAGCTGATCCCCTACTTCTCGCTCCCCTTCTATCGCGCGATGATCGAGCGCTCCGGCTTCGAGGACGACATCGCCGGCTTCGACACCGCGATGGCGGGCGGCGACATGGAGAGCGCCGCCGGCGCGATCTCCGACAACTTCCTCGAGCAGCTGGCCGCGATCGGCGACCCCACCGAGGCCGCGGGCGCGGTGGAGCGCTACCGCGAGGCAGGCGCCACGTCACCCTGCCTCGGCGCGGTGCCGCGCACGGACTTCGACCTCACGCTGAAGTCCCTCGCCGGCCTCGCCGGCGCTTAGTGCCCTAGCGCGAGCCGAGAGCCAGCGCCGACACCCGGAAGCCGCCGTTCTCCCACACCAGCTCGATGCTCTCGGCCGCTCGGGCCTCCCCCGCCGAGCTGGTGACCACGCTGGCGGTGGCGGTGTGCCCGCTCACCTGGATCGACTTGATCTCGATCACCGGATCGCGCACGCCCTGGGACTGGCGCGCCACGAACGTCGGGCAGGAGACGCCGCCCTCCTGCTTCCGCGCCTGCGAGGAGAACACCCGCTCGCACAAGTCCTGGTAATTCCGGGTACTGAGATCGTGTTGAAGAGCCTCCACAGCATCAGCCACCTGCTGGGCCGGCTTGCGGGCCTGCTGCTTCTTCTCGTGGGCGCTAGTGCCACATGCCACGAGCGAGCCGCAGACCACGAGGATCGCGGCGACCATGGTCGCGCGCATGGGTCCGGAGCATAATGGGGAGCATGGAAGCGAGAGATTCCATAGGCACCGCCTCCAGCTGGCTCCGCTGCTACCGCTGCTGGTCGCAAAACCTCGAGGTGCAGGTGCACTACGAGGGCGTCCTCAAGGTGGACCCGGAGACCGCCGAAGCGGTCGACCCCGTCGAGGAGGTGCAGGAGGCCGTGGTGCAGTGCCTCGACTGCCTCCACGACCAGCCCCACCTCAACCTCACCTTCTACGAGGAGAACGGCCGCCGCATCAGCAAGATCGAGGCCGTCGAGGACCGCTGGGAGCGGATGGTGGCGGGCACTCCGTGGGTCGCCTCCTGCACGGTCACCGTCGACGGCGACCAGGTGGAGAGCTGCTCCGGGCCCGACGCCGCCGACTCGCTCGCGTTCGGCGCCTTCGGCG
>JBKPDA010000039.1:0-5594 GCA_046727635.1 Actinomycetota bacterium
GTGGCCGGTGAGCCGCTGGGGCCGCCCGAGTCCTACTCGAACGACCGCGTGTTCCTCTACCTGCGCGACGAGGGCAACCCGAATCCCGACCGCGACGCGGCGATCGAGGTGCTGGGCGCCGCGGGCCACCCGACCGTGACCGTGGGCGTGGAGGGCGCCACCGACCTCGGCAGCCTGTTCTTCTTCGCCGAGTTCGCCACCGCGGTGGCCGGCTGGGCGCTGGGCATCAACCCGTTCGACCAGCCGAACGTGCAGGAGGCCAAGGACAACACGGCGCGCGTGCTCGAGGGCTACGCGAACGAGGGGCGCCTGCCGGAGGCGGAGGACGCCACGGACGATGCGCTGCGCGCGCTGCTCGGACAGGTGCAGGGCGGTCGCTATCTCGCCACGATGGCCTACCTCGAGTACTCGGACGAGTTCGAGGCGGCCGTCGCGGAGCTGCGCACCGCGGTGCGCGACGCGAAGAAGGCGGCCACCACGTTCGGCTACGGACCGCGCTTCCTGCACTCCACCGGGCAGCTCCACAAGGGCGGCCCGCCGACGGGTGTGTTCCTCCAGCTGATCCACGACGGCGACGAGGACGCGGAGGTGCCGGAGGCGGGCTACAGCTTCACCACGCTGAAGAACGCCCAGGCGATCGGGGACCTGCAGACCCTGCGCTCGCATGGCCTGCCGGCCGAGCGGGTCCGGCTCGAGGGGGACCGCGTCGCGGCCCTGCGGGCGCTCACCGAGAAGGTCAAGGAGATGCTCTGATGCAGATCGGCTTCGTAGGACTCGGCCGCATGGGCGGCAACATGGTCCACCGCATCCTGCGGGACTCCGGGCATGAGGTTGTGGCCTGGGACCCGGGCGCGGAGGCCGTCGAGGCGGCAGTGGGCCACGGGGCGACGGCCGGCGACTCGCTCGATGACATGGTGTCGAAGCTCGACAAGCCACGTGCCGTCTGGGTGATGGTGCCGTCGGGCGCGCCCACGCAGCAGACGATCGAGAAGCTGTTCGAGCTGCTCGACGAGGGCGACATGGTCATCGACGGCGGCAACTCGAAGTGGACCGACTCGAAGCGCAACGGCGAGGCCGCCGCCTCGCACGGGATCGAGTTCGTCGACGTGGGCACGAGCGGCGGCGTGTGGGGCCTCGAGGTGGGCTACTGCATGATGGTCGGCGGCAGCGACGCGGCGGTGTCGCGGCTCGCGCCGATCCTCGACACGCTGGCGCCCCCCGAGGGCTGGGGCCACATGGGGCCACAGGGCTCCGGCCACTACGTGAAGATGGTCCACAACGGGATCGAGTACGGACTGCTCCAGGCCTACGGCGAGGGCTTCGAGATCCTGCACGCCTCCGAGTACGACCTCGACCTCCAGGGGATCTCACACCTGTGGCTCCAGGGGTCCGTGATTCGCTCGTGGCTGCTCGAGCTGGCGGAGCGCGCGTTCGAGGCCGACGGCACCGACCTCGAGCACATCAAGGGCTACGTGGAGGACTCCGGCGAGGGCCGCTGGACCGTGTTCGACGCGATCGACAACAACGTGCCCGCACCTGTGATCACGCTCTCGCTCCTGGCGCGCTTCTCGTCGCGGCAGGACGAGTCCTACTCGGCGAAGGTCATAGCCGCGCTGCGGAATCAGTTTGGTGGCCATGCGATCAAGCATGAATAGGTCTCGGGTGTCGGGTGTGGGGTGTGGGAAACGACAGAAGGACAGGCCTTTCCCCACACCCGAGACCCCACACCCCACACCCTGAAACATGGCGACCACGCTCGAACAAGAGAACCCCCTAGTAGAAGGCCTCGAGCGCGCGCCGGTCCATCCGACGACGCTCGTGATCTTCGGCGCCACTGGGGATCTGGCCCAGCGCAAGCTCCTGCCGGCGATCTACAACCTCGCGCACGAGGGCGCGCTGCCCGAGCAGTTCAACCTGATCGGCGTAGCGCGCACGAAGCAGCCGGACGACGACTATCGCGACTTCGCGCGCCAGTCGATCCAGAAGTACTCGCGCAGGCATCCCGACGACAAGGTGCTGAGCGCGCTGCTGGGGCGCGTGCGGTACGTGGGCGCGTCGTTCGACGATCCCGCTGGGTACGACGAGGTGGCGCGGCTGGCCGGCGAGATGGACCAGGAGTCGGGAATCCCGTTCAACCGCGTCTTCTACCTCGCGACCGCGCCCGGCTTCTTCGAGACGATCGCGGAGGCGCTCGGCGCCCACGGGCTCGACCAGCGCGAGAGCGCGGAGGTGCGGCTCGTGGTGGAGAAGCCGTTCGGCCACGATCTGGCCAGCGCGCGCGAGCTGAACCGGGCTCTCCTGTCCGTGTTCGAGGAGCGCCAGATCTACCGGATCGATCACTACCTCGGCAAGGAGACCGTCCAGAACATGCTGGTGCTGCGCTTCGGCAACGGCATCTTCGAGCCGCTCTGGAACCGCAGCTTCATCGACAACGTGCAGATCACCGCCGCCGAGGACATCGGCATCGGCACACGCGCCGAGTACTACGACCGCTCCGGCGCGCTGCGCGACATCGTGCAGAACCACCTGCTCCAGCTGCTCACGATCCTGTCGATGGAGCCGCCCGTGTCCTTCTCCGCCGACGAGGTGCGCAACGAGAAGGTCAAGATCCTGCACGCCATCAGGCCGCCCGCCGTGGACGACGTGCAGCAGCGGGTGGTGCGCGCGCAGTACGGACCGGGGATGGCCGAGGGCAAGGAGGTGCCCGGCTACCTCGAGGAGCAGGGCGTGGCGCCCGGCTCCCGTACCGAGACCTACCTGGCCCTCCGCCTGGCCGTCGACAACTGGCGCTGGGCGGGCGTGCCGATGTTCCTGCGCGCGGGCAAGCGCCTGTCGCGCAAGGTCACCGAGATAGCGGTCACGCTGAAGCCGGTGCCGCACCTCGCCTTCCAGCAGTCCGGCTCCCTCGGCGTGCAGCCGAACCAGCTGATACTGAGCGTGCAGCCGAACGAGGGCGTGTCGCTGTCGCTCGTGGCGAAGATCCCGGGCGCCAAGATGCGGGTGCGGCCGGTGAACATGGAGTTCCTCTACGGCACCTCGTTCATGTCGCAGTCGCCCGAGGCCTACGAGCGCCTGATCCTCGACACGATGCGCGGCGACGCCACGCTGTTCGCTCGCGACGACGAGGTGGAGGCGGCGTGGGGGATCGTCGACCCGATCCTCGAGGCCTGGCAGCAGGACACCGAGAGCCGCATACCGCAGTACCCCGCCGGTTCGCCGGGTCCGCCCGAGGCGGATGCCCTGCTCGAGGGCAGGGAGTGGCGTCCGCTGTGACCGTCGAGGTCTGGGAGGCGAACGACACCACACCGGCGGACATCGACGCCGCGCTGCGCAACCTGCTCGAGGAGAAGCACGCCAAGGGAGAGGGGGTCGCGCCCGCGCGCGTGGTGAACCTCGTAGCCGTGGTGGATCGCGCCTGGCGCGGGGAGATCATGAACAGGCTCGAGCGGGTGGGCCGCTACCACCCGTCGCGCACGATCCTCTGCGCGGTGGAGGAGGGGCGCACCACGCTGGACGCCCGCGCCACGCTCACGGCCGACGCCACCGCCGACGAGGGCATCTCCGTGGTGGAGGAGCGCGTGGACATCCGTGTGGGACCCACCCACCTGCGCCGCCTCGACTCGATCGTGGATCCGCTGATCCTCGCCGACCTCATAACGATCGTGTGGGCGCCGCACGGCCACGACGAGGCGATCGACGCGTTGCGCGGCCTGGCCGATGTGGTGCTGCTCGACTCCTCGGACCTGCCGGACCTGCGCGCGGCCGTGGACCGGGTCTGCGAGCTGAGCGACGACGCGTACATCGTGGACCTGGCTTGGTTGCGCAGCACGCCCTGGCGGGAGCGGATCGCGGCTACGTTCGACCCGCCGGTGTGGCGGCCCGCGCTGCGGCAGATCAGCCGCGTGGAGGTGCGCCATCGTCCCGACTCCGTGGTGAGCGCGGTGCTGCTGCTGGGCTGGTTCTCGTCGCGCCTCGGCTGGCAACCCGGAGGTCTCGTGAGCGAGGGGGGCCGCCGGCACGGCCGCGCCCACTCGGGCAAGCTGGAGGTGCGGGTGGACCTCGAGCCCGTGCCGGAGCTGAGCGCACCCGGCCTTGGTGGGATCACCGTGGAGACGGCAGACGGGATGGCGGTCGCTCTTGACCGCTCGACCGGCGGCCTGGCGGCCTGGCGTCGCACCCCGGACGGCCACGAGTCGCGCTGGACCGTGCTCGGCGCCTCGCGCGGCGAAGCCGGCATCCTCGGCGAGGGCATTCGTCAGGGGCTGCTCCGCGACCCCACCTACACGCCCGCGGTGCGCTGCGCGCAGGCGTTCGTTTCGTGAGCACGCCCGACATCGAGGTGCTGGACGATCCCGCCGCCGCGGTGGCGCAGCGCCTGGCCGACGCCGCCGCGGCGGGACAGCACATCGTGCTCACGGGCGGCTCCACCCCGCGGAACGCGTACGAGCAGGCGGCCGAGCTGGGCGCGGACTGGTCGCGGGCCACGATCTGGTTCGGCGACGAGCGCTGCGTGCCGCCCGAGCACGAGCACTCGAACTACGGCATGGCGGAGAAGGCGCTGCTGTCGAAGATCGAGGCCGGTGCAGTGCACCGCATGAAGGGCGAGCTGGGCCCCCAGGACGGCGCGCGCGACTACGCGGGCCAGCTGAGCCAGGTCTTCGGCCAGGGCGTCCTGCCCGAGTTCGACCTGCTGCTGCTCGGCCTCGGCCCGGACGCCCATTGCGCCTCGCTGTTCCCCGGCGATGCCGCGCTGGGCGAGCAGACGAAGACGGTGGTGGGCGTCGAGACGCCCGGCATGGCGCCGTTCATCGCCCGCATCTCGCTGACGCTGCCGGTCCTGAACGCGGCCCACGAAGTGGTCTTCCTGATCGCCGGCGAGGACAAGGCCGAGGCGGTGGCCCGCGCCTTCGGCGGGCTGCGCCCGGGGCCCGATGCGCCGGCGAGCCTGGTGCGGCCGGAGCATGGCACGCTCACGGTGCTGCTGGATCCGGCAGCGGCGAAGCACTTGAAGTAGGGAGTACGGAAGTACGGAGGTACGGAAGTACGGAGTACGGAAGTACGGATCCGGTCCGGCGTCGTTCCCGTACTCCGTACCTCCGTACTCCGTACTCTCTTCGGCCGTGACCGTCCCATTTCCGGAGCCAACGCCGCGCAGCCCGTTTCCGCCAATCGCGACGTACGCGTTCCTGACTGACTGCCACACCACCGCTCTCGTGGCGCCCAGCGGGGCCGTCGAGTGGATGTGCCTGCCGCGCGTGGACAGCGGCAGCGTGTTCGCCGCGATGCTCGATCGCGACGCCGGCAGCTTTCGCCTCGGTCCGGCGGACGTCGCGGTGCCTGCCGCCCGCCGCTACATCCCGGGCACGATGGTGCTCGAGACCACGTGGATGACCCGCTCGGGCTGGTGCGTGGTGCGCGACGCGCTGCTGATGGGGCCGTGGCACCACGAGCACGCGCACGAGTCGAGTCACCGGCGGCCGCCGACCGACTTCGACGCCGACCACGTGCTTCTCCGTCTCGTGCAGTGTGCCCAGGGCACGGTGGAGATCAACATGAACTGCGAGCCGATGTTCGACTACGGGCGCATGTCGCCC
>JBKPDA010000040.1:0-7062 GCA_046727635.1 Actinomycetota bacterium
GTCGCTCGCCACGGACGAAATCGGGTTGAACCAGGCGCTCGAAGCTGCCGGCATCGCGGCGGTGGAGACCGATCTCGCCGAGCTGATCGTCCAGCTCGACGGCGACTCGCCCTCCCACATCCTGGTGCCGGCCATCCACCGGAACCGCGAGGAGATCCGCGAGATCTTCCTGCGCGAGCTCGACGTGGACGAGCTGGGCGATGATCCTGCGGCTCTCACTGAGGCCGCGCGGCTGCACCTGCGGCGCAAGTTCCTCGACGCGCGAGTGGCCGTGAGCGGGGCGAACTTCGGCGTGGCGGAGACGGGCACGGTCGCGGTGTTCGAGTCGGAGGGCAACGGGCGCATGTGCCTGACGCTGCCGGAGGTGCTGATCACCGTGATGGGCATCGAGAAGCTGGTGCCCACCTGGCGCGACCTCGAGGTGTTCCTCCAGCTCCTGCCGCGCTCCTCCACCGCCGAGCGCATGAACCCGTACACGTCGTTCTGGAGCGGCGTGCGCGAGGGCGACGGGCCGAGCGAGTTCCACTTGGTGCTGCTGGACAACGGGCGCACCGACGCGTTGCGCGACGAGGTGGGTCGCCAGGCCCTGCGCTGCATCCGCTGCAGCGCCTGCCTGAACGTGTGCCCGGTGTACGAGCGCGTGGGCGGCCACGCGTACGGGTCGGTCTATCCCGGCCCGATCGGGGCGATTCTCACGCCGCAACTGCGCGGGATCGATCAGACGGCCTCTCTTCCGTACGCTTCCAGCCTCTGCGGGGCGTGTGCCGACGTATGCCCCGTGAAGATCGACATCCCCCGGGTGCTGGTGCACCTGCGGGGCAAGGCGGTGGAGCGCAGGCCGCCGCGCGATCCCGAGCGCCTGGCGATGGAGGCGGCTGCCTGGACGTTCGCCACGCGCGGCCGCTACGAGCGCGCCCAGAGGCTTGGCCGCGTCGGCCAGTGGCCGCTGGCGCGCGGCGGCACGATCCGCCGCCTACCCGGCCCGCTCAGCGGTTGGACGCGGAGCCGCGACCTGCCTCCGGTGGCGAGCCAGACCTTCAGGGAGTGGTGGCGTGGGCGCGCGTGACGAGCTTCTGCGCCGGGTGCGACAGGCGCTGCGGGACGTGCCAGCGGCCGAGCGTCCGGAGGACGTCCCGGTGGATCGCTCGTACCGCCGCGAGGGCTCCCGAGGCTCGGCCGCGGCCGAGCTGTTCGCCGAGCGCGTTGCCGACTACGACGCCACCGTCGAGCGCGTGCCGGAAGGCGGGCTGGCCGGCGCGCTCGCCGAGCACTGCCGCAACCGGGGCGCCCGCAGGCTCGCCGCGCCCACCGACCTGCCGCTCGAGTGGCGCCCGCCCGGCGTCGACCTCGTGGAGGACCGCGGCCTCACCAACGAGGCGCTCGACCACCTCGACGGCGTGCTCACCGGCTGCGCGCTGGCGATCGCCGAGACCGGCACTATCGTGCTCGACTCCGGCGCCCGCCAGGGCCGCCGCGCGCTCACGCTCGTCCCCGACTGGCACCTCTGCGTGGTGGAGGAGCGCCAGATCGTGGAGACGGTGCCGCAGGGAGTGGAGCGGCTGGAGGAAGCGGTACGCGAGGGGCGGCCGATCACGTTCGTGTCCGGCCCGTCGGCGACCTCCGATATCGAGCTGTCGCGCGTGGCGGGAGTCCATGGGCCGCGGACGCTTGACGTGTTGCTGGTCAGCTAGAGCGCATGCAGCCTGTGACCCACACGCCCAAGCTGCGCCGCATGGATCCGTACAAGCGCCGAGGTGCCCTGTATCGCGCGGTGTGCCGCCTCTCCACCACCCGGGCAGGGGCCTGGCTCTCCGTGAACGTGGCCTGGAAGCTCGATCCGCATCTGCTGAACCTCACGCGAGGTCGATTGAGCACCGCTTGGCCGGTTACCGCGGCGCTGCTCGAGACGCGCGGCGCACGGACCGGACAGCCACGCCGAAACGCCACGCTCTACTTCCACGATGGCGACCGGGTCACGATCGTCGCGGCGTTGCGGGGTTGGCCGAAAAACCCGGCTTGGTACTACAACCTCCGCAAGAATCCCGAGGTCGTCTTCGGGGGTCTTCCGTTCCGCGCAGAGATTGTCGAGGCAGAAGCGGAGCGGCGCCGGCTATGGGATCTGGCTGACCGCGTGTACCCCCAGTACGCCGAGTTCCGCGAGCAGGCTCGAAGAGCCGGGCGAGTGATCCCGATCGTTCAGCTGGTTCCTCGCTAGAGCGCCAGCGACAGCGGCTGCTCGAGCAGCTGGCGGATGCGGGCGAGGAACTCGGCGGCGTCGGCGCCGTAGAGGATCCGGTGGTCGCAGATCAGCGTGACGCCCATCATGTCGCGCGCCACCACGCGGCCGGAGTCGTCCACCACGGCCTTCTTCTTCAGCGCCCCCACCGCGAGGATCGCGGCCTGCGGTGGGTTGATGATCGCCGTGAAGTTCTCGATCCCGTACATGCCGAGGTTCGACACCGAGAAGGTGCCGCCCGAGAGCTCCGGCGGGGTGATCGTGCCGTCGCGCACCTTCACGATCAGGTCGCGCGCGTCGCGGGCGATCTGGCCGAGCGACTTCTGGTCGGCGTCGAACACGGTGGGCACCACCAGTGCCTCCTGCGCGGCCACCGCCACTCCCACGTTCACGCGCGAGTACAGCTCCCACTGACCATCGCGGTAGGCGCCGTTCGCGCGCGGGTACTCGCGCAGCGCGAGCGCGGCCGCCTTCACGACCATGTCGTTGAACGACGGCACCGGATCCGAGACCTCCTTCAGCCTGGCGCGCAGCTCGACCGCCAGCGACATGTCGATCTCCATCTGGAGCTGGAACTCGGGAGCGGTGGCCTTCGACTCGGCCATCCGTCTGCTTACTGTCCGCTGGAGCCTGGTGAGTTCTTGGATCGCTACTTGGCCCTTGGCGCCGTCGACTTCCGTCGGGGTGCTCGGTGCTCGGTGCTCGGTGCTCGGAACTGCAGCTTCGGCCGGAGCTGCCTCCGCCGGACGCTCCTCGACCTGTACGCCGCCCTTCGCGGCCGCCTCGACATCCGCCTTGACAATCCGCCCGCCCGGCCCGGTGCCTTCCAGACGCGCAAGCTCCACGCCCATCTCGCGCGCCATGCGGCGGGCCACGGGCGACGCTTTCACACGGCCGTTACCCTCGCCGCTCGCGCCCACGGTGGCGGGCTCGCGTGCGGGCTCCGGTTCGCGCAAAGGCTCAGGCTCGGGCTCCGGCGCAGCCTCCCCGGCCGGGACCTCTTCCGAGACCCGAGACCCGAGACCCGAGACCTCCTCCCCTGCAACCCCGATGCGCGCGATGACCTGCCCGATAGGCAATGTCTCGCCCTCTTGAGCCAGTACTTCTATGAGCACCCCATCGGTATCAGCCTCATACGTCATATTCGCCTTGTCCGTCTCGATCTCCACCAGCGGCTCGCCGCGCTTCACTTCGCCGCCCGGCTGGACGATCCACTTCAGGACGGTGCCCTCCTCCATCGAGTCGGACAGGCGGGGCATAAGGACGTCGGTGGCCATCACAGATCCCTGAACAAGGACAGCGCGGCCTGCACGACGTGCTCCTCGTGCGGGAAGGCCGCCTGCTCTAGCGGTTTGGAATACGGCATCGGGACATCGGCACCTGTGACGCGAGCCACTGGAGCGTCAAGATAGTCGAAGGCCTGCTCCTGGATGAGCGCGGCAAGGTTCGCGCCCACGCCGCCGTGCGGCCAGCCCTCCTCGACGATCACCGCGTGGTTGGTCTTGCGCACCGAGTCGAGGATCGTGTCGAGGTCGAGCGGGCGCAGGGTGCGCGGGTCGATCACCTCTGCCTCCACCTCGTGTTCGGCGGCGAGATGCTCGGCCGCCCGCTCGGCCGTCACGGCCATGCGTGAGATGCCGACGATCGTCACGTCGCCGCCCTCGCGGCGGACGGCGGCCTCGCCGAAACGCATGGGCCCGCCGTTTTCCGGCACCTCTCCGCGCTGCCCGTAGAGGTACTCGTGCTCGATGAAGATCACGGGGTTGTCGTCTCGGATAGCGGCCTTGAGCAGGCCCTTGGCGTCGGCCGCCGTGCTGGGCACGGCCACGAGCAGCCCCGGCACGTGCAGGTACATCGCCTCGAGGCAATGCGAGTGAGTGGGCCCGAGCTGGTGCCCGGCTCCCTGCGGCATCCGGATCACCAGCGGCACCCTCGCCTGGCCGCCGAACATGTAGTGGATCGCGGCGGCGTGGTTGATCACCTGGTCGAGCGCGAGCAGGGAGAAGTTGATGGTCATCAGCTCCACCACCGGCCGCAGCCCCGCCATCGCGGATCCCACGCCCACGCCTACGATCGTGTTCTCCGAGATCGGCGTGTCCCGCACCCGCTTCTCGCCGAACTCCTCGAGCAAGCCCTGCGTGACCTTGAACGCACCCTGGAAGACACCGATGTCCTCGCCCATGATGAAGACCCGCTCGTCCGCCTCCATCTCCTCGCGCAGCGCCTGGTTCAGCGCTTCGCGGTAGCGCATGACCGGCACCTAGTGCCCTCCGCCCTCTACGTCCCGGGCGTCCGCTTCGCGCTGGCGGCGCTTGCGCGCCTGCGCCTCGCCCACCCCGGCGTAGGCGGCGCCCGCCTCGGCCAGGTCGTGCGCCAGCTGACCCGACTCGCGCTCCTCCTCGCCGCGGTGCGCGTCGGGCGAGCGCTCGTCCACGGCCCACCAGCCGCGCACCTGCTCGCCGAGCACATACAGGTCGTCGTAAAGCGAGTCGAGATCGGGGAACGGGCTCTCGTCGGCGAAGCGCACCGACTCGTCCACGGCGGCGATCGCCTCGCGGTCGAGCTCGTCGGCCTCTTCCTCTGCGATAACACCCTCGTCGGCCAGGCGGCGGCGGAAGGAGGCGATCGGGTCGCGCCGGCGCCACTCCTCCACCTCCTCCTTGGTGCGGTACTCCTCGGGATCGGCCATCGAGTGCCCGCGGAAGCGGTACGTGACAGCCTCCAGCAGCTGCGGCTCCCGCTCCTCGCGCGCCTTGCGCAGCGCCTCGGTGGCGGCGGAGTGCACGTCGAGCACGTCCATCCCGTCGCACTGCGAGCCCGGCACGCCGTAGCCCTCGGCCTTCTTCGACAGGTCCGTGACGGCCGAATGCCGCTCTAGCGCGGTGCCCATGCCGAACTGGTTGTTGATCACCATGAACACCACCGGCAGCTTCCAGAGCGCGGCCATGTTCATCGACTCGCCGAACGTGCCCTGGTTGGTGGCGCCGTCGCCGAACATGCAGAGCACGGCGTCGTCGGTGCCGGCGTAGTCGCACTGCAGCGCCACGCCGGTGGCCAGCGGCAGGTTGCCACCCACGATGCCGTAGCCGCCGAGGAAGCGCCGCTCCATGTCGAACAGGTGCATCGAGCCGCCGCGACCCTTGGAGCAGCCGTCCACGCGTCCGAAGAGCTCGGCCATCACCGCGTTCGGATGTGTGCCGCGCGCCAGCGCCTGTCCGTGCTCGCGGTAGGTGGAGAGCAGGTAGTCGCCGTCGCGCATCGCCTGCGTGGCGCCCACCACCGTGGCCTCCTCGCCGATGCACAGATGCAGGAAGCCGCCGATCTTGGCCTTCGCGTACATCTCGCCGGCCCGCTCCTCGAAGTGGCGGATGAGCATCATCTTCGAGAGCACCTCGCGACAGGTGTCGCGGTCAGGCAGAGAGTGCTTGGCTACCCCGCTGTCAGGGGAGCCGTCGGCTTCCGTGGCTCTCGATGCGGCAGCCTCGCGCGCCATCGGCGCTGACGTTAGCGGATAGCCTCGGCGGCCTCTTCCAACCGGTCGTCGCCCCAGAACACCTGGTCGCCAACCCTGATCGTGGGCACGCCGATCACGCCGTGGGCGAGCGCCTGGTCCGTGGCGGCGCGCAGCGCGTCCTTCACCGATTGCATCTCGATCCCCTTGAGCACGGCGCGCGGGTGCAGCTCGCAAGCTGCGCCGGCGAGCAGGACGTTGTCGGTCTCGCTCAGGTCGCGGCCGGCGGCGAACGCCTGGCGGAACGCGGCGAGCGAGAACGCCACCGCGCGTCCGGTCTGCTGGGCGAACACCGCGGCTCGCATCGCGTAGAGCATGTTGCCCGGCCAGGGGTCGGGCCAGCGGATCTCCGGCAGGCCGTAGGACGCAGCCCGGCGCTCCACCTCGGCCATCCCCTCTTCGCGCGTCTCGGTCAGTCCCCATGAGCCGCGCCCGGTGGCCTTGAAGATGGCGCCGAGCAGGACGGGCTGCCACACCGGCACCTCCGGCAGCGTGTGGTTAACGCGCTCGGCTGTGAGGTAGGCATAAGGCGATCCGAGGTCGTAGTAGAAGACGGGCCGCTCGCTCATCGGAGGCTGCATTGTCGCTGCGTCCGGCAAGATGCGGTGGGTGAGGTTGCGCGACCGACTGGGAGAGTCGGGCCAGCGCCTGCGCGACACCTTGTGGCCGATCGCGCAGGCGGCGGTCGCGGCCGGCCTCGCCTGGTATGTGACCCGCGACCTGCTCGACCACCCCGCGCCTTTCTTCGCACCCATAGCCGCCGCGATCTCGCTGGGCGCGACCGTGGGGCGGCGCTGGCGCAACGCCGTGCAGCTGATCTTCGGGGTGTCGCTGGGGATCGCCGTGTCGGAGGGCGTGGTGAAGCTGTTGGGGACGGGCGTGCTGTCGCTGTCGCTCATCGTGCTCGTGACGATGAGCGCGGCCGTGCTGTTCAGCTCGATGCCGATGTTCGTGAACCAGGCGGCGGCGTCGGCCATCCTCGTGGTCACCCTGCGCACCAGCGGCGTGGCCGGCGAGCGCCTGGTCGATGCCCTCATCGGCGGCGGCTGCGCTCTTCTCATCAGCGCGGTGCTGGTGCCGCCGCACCCGCTCCCGATCATCGCCCGCGCCATCCGCCGGGCGCTGCACGGGGTGGCCACCACGCTGCGCGGAGCCGCCGACGCGCTCGCCACTGCCCAACCGCGAGATCCCGAGTGGACTCTTGCCGTGACGCACGCGCTACACGGCCAGCTGGCGGGGCTGGCGACGGCGCGCGCCACGGCCGGCGACGTCGCCCGCCTCGCTCCGCTCCGCCGCCACTGGCGGCCGCAGGTGG
>JBKPDA010000041.1:0-13315 GCA_046727635.1 Actinomycetota bacterium
GCCCATCCGGTGCGCCAGCGCGCGTGCGCCGGTCACGGCCTGCGGCGAACAGCAGCTGAGCGTGCCGTCGCCCGCCGGATCGGCCCAGAGCTCCAGCGTGACCGCCACCACGTCATGGCCGGCGTCCAGCGCCAGCCTGGCCGCCACGGCGCTGTCCACTCCGCCGCTCATCGCCACGAGCGTGCGCTCGCTGCTCGGCGCCAGCTTGGCCGCGCCGTCCTTCGCCGCGGCGCCGAGTGCGCGGTGCAGGGCGTCCGCCGCCAGCTCGGCGGCGTGGCGCTTCGGCGGGATCATGCCGCCGAGCGCCTCGGACAGGTCGTCCGCGGTCACCCGCGCGGCGTCGAGGAATGACGCGCCCTCCACCAGCTCCACCGCCGCGCTGGCAGCAGCCGTGGTCGCGCCGCAACCGCTGGCCGAGAAGCCCGCCTCCACGATCCGCTCGCCCTCCACGCGCACGGCGATCCGAACCAGATCGCCACATGCCGCTCCCCCGGCCGCCCCGGCATGGGGCCAGCCCTCGAGCCGTCCCTGCCCGCGGGGCGCGTGCAGATGGTCGTGGAACTCAGTTCCTAGGGCCGGATCCCCCATGGCTCAGGCAAGCGTCTCAGAAACCGTCAAGCAGTTGGAGAAAATTCGGCCCCAGCTTGCCGCTGCCGCCTCGGGAGTTGAACCTTGCTTAGCAAGTTTGGGCGTCCTCCAGGGCGGGCCTCAACCCAACCCCGAGCCGGACACCCTTCTCCCGTGGTGTTGGCTCAAACATTGAGACGGCTGGCGCACAAGCTCGGGCCACGTCGAAACCTAGCATTCAGGCATGGCCTGGACGGAGGAGCTCTCGGATGTCGTCGCCGAATGGGTGCCCGCAGGCGCCAGGTTGCTCGAGGTGGGCTGCGGGAACGGTCAGTTGGCCCTGGCCCTCATGCGTGCCGGGTACGACGTCACTGCCATAGACCCGCTCGCTCCCGAAGGCGAGCCCTTCCGCCGAGTCGCCCTCGAGGAGTTTGCGCCTGACGGCGCTTTCGGAGCGGTGGTGGCCCGGCGCTCCCTTCACCATGTCGCCGATCTCGGCGCGGCGCTCGACCGCATCGTGGCGATGCTTCCGCCAGGCGGGCTGCTCGTGATCGGCGAGTTCGCCTGGGACCGGATGGACGAGCCCACCGCGCACTGGTACGGCCGCGTCTCCGGCGGCCAGCAC
Source organism: Actinomycetota bacterium (assembly GCA_046727635.1). Taxonomy (GTDB): domain Bacteria; phylum Actinomycetota; class Thermoleophilia; order Solirubrobacterales; family Thermoleophilaceae; genus JAICJR01. The sequence goes on from JBKPDA010000041.1 coordinate 1,193, forward strand.
GACTGCCACGCCCACTGGGGCGAGGAGCACGCGGGCCTCCACGGCCATGCGGACATGGCACGCGAGCTCGCCCCTCGCTTCCGGGAGCGCAGCTTTCGCTGGACGCCCTACCTCGCCCGCGAGCTCGGGCGGCCCGAGCTCGAGCCCGAGGAGATCGAGCTGATCGACGCGGGCGAGATCCAAGCGATCGGCTTCGAGTACGTGGGCGAGCGGCTCTAGCCCGAGACCCGAGACCCGAGACCTATTCAGGCGGCTTGCGCACCTGGATCCCCAGCTCGCGCAACTGCTCCTCGTCCACCGGCGCCGGCGCGCCGGTCAGCGGATCGGCGCCGCTCGCGGCCTTCGGGAAGGCAATCACCTCGCGGATCGAGTCCGTGCCCGCCAGCAGCGCGATGATGCGGTCGACGCCGAACGCGATCCCACCGTGCGGTGGAGCCCCGTAGCGGAACGCGTCCAGCAGGAACCCGAAGCGCGCCTCGGCCTCCTCGTCCGAGAGGCCAAGCGCGTCGAACACCTTGCGCTGCACGTCTGGGCGGTTGATACGGATCGAGCCCCCGCCGATCTCGTTGCCGTTCCAGACCACGTCGTAGGCGCGGCTGCGCCAGCTGCCCGGATCGCCGTCCAGGTCACCGATTGGCGCAGTGAACGGGTGGTGCAGCGGGTCCCATCGCCGCTCCTCCTCGTTCCACTCGAACATCGGGAAGTCCACGACCCAGAACAGGTCGTTACCGTCGGCGGGCGGCGCGAGGTCGAGGCGCAGCTGGCCGAGCACGCGGGCGGCCACGTCGGCGCTGTCGGCCACCGCGAGGATCGCGTCGCCCTCCGCGGCACCGAGCTGCTGCGCCGCCGCAGACATCTCCTCGGGCTTCAGGAACTTCGCCACCGGCGAGCGCCAGCCGCCGTCCTCCACCACCGCCCAGACAAGGCCCTTCGCGCCAAGCTGCTGGGCCTGCTCGGTGAGCTCGTCGAAGCGCTTGCGGGTCAGCTCCGCCGCACCGTTGGTCTTGAAGCCGCGCACCACGCCGCCGCTCTCGAGCGCGCCGGAGAAGACCTTGAACTCGGAGCCGGCGAAGGCGCCGCCGAGGTCCTCGATCTCCATGCCCAGCCGGCGGTCGGGCCGGTCGGTGCCGTAGCGGAGCATCGCCTCGTCGTAGCCGAGCCTGTCGAAGGGGGTCTGCACCTCCACGCCGCCGGCCGCCATGAACGCCGTGATCAGCCCCTCGCAGACGGAGATCACGTCCTCCTCCTCGACGAAGGAAAGCTCCTTGTCGAGCTGCGTGAACTCGGGCAGGCGGTCGGCCCGCGCGGCCTCGTCGCGGAAGCAGCGGACGATCTGGTAGTAGCGCTCGAGACCGCCGACCATCAGCAGCTGCTTGAACAGCTGGGGCGACTGGGGCAGGGCGTAGAACGACCCGGCCTGGAGGCGGCTGGGCACCAGGAAGTCGCGCGCGCCCTCGGGGGTCGAGCGCGTAAGGAACGGCGTCTCGATCTCGAGGAAGTCCTGCTCGTTCAGGTAGCGGCGCATCGCGCCCACCACCTCGTGGCGCAGCTCGAGGTTGTCGCGCATGCGGTCGCGCCGCAGGTCGAGGTAGCGGTAGCGAAGGCGCAGCGTCTCGTCCACGGCCTTGTCGGAGTCCACCTCGAACGGCGGCGTCTCGGCGTCGGCGAGCAGCTCGATCTCGTCCACGGCCAGCTCGATCTCGCCGGTGGGCAGCTGCGGATTCACCGTGCCCTCCTCGCGGCGCACGACCCGGCCCTTCGCGGTGAGCACGTCCTCAGCGCGCAGCCCGTGCGCCGCCGCGTGCGCCTCGGGCGCCTCCTCGGGGCGGAAGACGAGCTGCAGCAGCCCGGTGCGATCGCGCAGGTCGATGAAGATCAGGCCGCCGTGGTCGCGGCGGCGGTGCACCCACCCGGCCACGCGCTGCTCGCTGTCCACGTCGGTCGCGCGCAGGTCGCCGGCCCACGTCGTGCGGTAGCGGTTCTCGCGCGGGGACTTCATCCGATCATCCGTATCGCCTCGTCGGCGCTCGCGGCCTCGCGCTGGTCGCCCGTGCGCATGTCGCGGACGCGCAGGGCGCCGTCGCCCACGATCATCACCCACTGGGCGCCGATGCGGTCGGCGTGCTTGAGCTGGCCTTTCAGCGAGCGGCCGGCCTGCTCCATCTGCGCGCTCACGCCGTGCGCGCGCAGGTCCCGCAGCAGCCGGAACGCATCGCGGGCGTCGTCACCCTCGCGCGCGACGTACACGTCCGTCTTCTGCTCCTCCTCGGCGCCCTCCGACACGAGCAGTATCCGCTCGATCCCGGCGGCGAAGCCCACGCCCGGCGTGTGCGGCCCGCCGAGCTCCTCCACCAGGCCGTCGTAGCGCCCGCCGCCGCCCACGCCGCTCTGGGCGCCGAGCGCGTCGCTCGTGAACTCGAACACGGTCCGCGTGTAGTAGTCGATGCCGCGCACGAGCGCGGGGTCGATCTCGTACGCCTGCCCCGCGTCGTCGAGCAGCGCGCGCACCTCGGCGAAGTGCTCGGCGTCGTCGGCCGCAAGGCGGTCGAGCAGCTTGGGCGCCTCCACCATCACCGCCTGTGTGCCCGGGTGCTCGGAGTCGAACGCGCGCAGCGGGTTCGCGTCGATGCGCGAGCGCACGTCGTCGGAGAGCTCGGCCTCGTGCGAGTGCAGGTAGGAGCGCAGCTCCTCCGAGTAGGCGCGCCGGGTCTCGGGGGTGCCCAGGCTCGATATGCGCAGGCGCACTCCGCGCGCGCCCGCTCGCTCGAGCAGCTCGGCCAGCAGCAGGATCGCCTCGGCGTCGAGCGACGGCTCGTCCGATCCGATCGCCTCGATCCCCACCTGGTTGAACTGCCGGTAGCGCCCGGCCTGCGGCGCCTCGTGGCGGAAGAACGGGCCCCAGTACCAGAGCTTCACGGGCTGCGGCAGCTTGTGCATGCCATGCTCGAGGTAGGCGCGGCACACGCCCGCGGTGCCCTCTGGGCGCAAGGTCAGCGAGCGCCCGCCCTGGTCCTGGAAGGTGAACATCTCCTTCTGCACGATGTCGGTCGTCTCCCCCACGCCGCGCGCGAACAGCTCGGTGCTCTCGAAGATCGGGGTCTCGATCGGGCCGTATCCAGCCGCGCCGAACAGCTCCTCGCAGACCGCGCGCAGCGCAGAGCGGCGCCGGCCGTCATCCGGCAGCACGTCGAAGGTGCCCCGCGGGGCCTGGATCTTCCCGCCCGCCATCGCTTCAGCGGGCCAGCTCGGCGAGGAACGGGTTGCTGGCCCGCTCGGCGCCGAGCGTGGTGAGACCCATGTGGCCGGGATGGACCCTCGTGTCCTCGGGCAGCGAGTCCACCAGCGTGCGGATCGACTCGAGCAGCGTCGGCCAGTCGCCGCCGGGCAGGTCGACGCGACCCACCGAGCCCTGGAACAGCACGTCGCCCGAGAACAGAGCTTGCTCGTCGGGGATCGAGTAGCTCACGTGCCCGGGACTATGGCCCGGCGTGAAGATCACGTCGATCTCGAAGCCGGCCAGCTCCAGCTTCTCCCCGCCGCTCACAGTGTGCTCGGCGTCCCAGCTGTCGAATGGGCCGAAGCCGGGCCAGGGCACGTAGCTCATGATGTCGGCCAGCACCGGCTTCTCGATCTCCGGCACCCACACCTCGGCGCCCGTCGCCTCTGCCACCGGCGCGACCGCGCCCACGTGGTCGAAGTGCGTGTGGGTGATCAAGATCGCGTCGAGTGTTACGCCGAGCGCGTCGAGCGCGCCGAGCAGCTTGTCGGCTTCCTCGCCGGGATCGACGATCAGCGCGCGGTCCGACCCGTCGCGCCGCAGCAGGAAGCAGTTCTCCTGCACCGGACCCACAGTGAACATCCGCACGTCCATGGGTCCATCAGCCTACTTTCCGGCTTGCATCTTGGCCTGCTTGCGCTTGTAGACGGCCTTGTCGGTCCAGAACGCGATCGGCAGGTAGAGGAAGAACACGAAGAACACCGTGATCGCGATCGCGACGGCTCCCCCCTTCTGGTGGAGGATCGTCGCCGACAAAAGGCCGAACACGAGCGCGGCCGCCGCGGCCTTGTAGGCGGCTGAGCGCCAGGTGGGCTCCTTCAGCTGACGCTCCGTACGCGCGCGCGACGAGCTGGAGGCCGCCTTCGTCGTCTTCCCGCTGCGGTGCGCGGGTGTCTCGATCGTGCCCGCCTGGGTGCCGCGATGCTTGCGGCGGCGCTTGCTCCTGCTTTGAGCCATCAGTTGAGGGAGCGTACTGCGTTCTCGATCAGGTGCCGAGAGGGATCGAAGTCGCGCAGGGGCACATCGTCAGGGAAGCCGTCGAACGCCGCGGCGGGCGCCAGGCCCACCAACTCGGCCTCGGCGATGGGCGCCTCGCGCTTCACTTCGTCGACGAGCCGGCGCAGCGGCACGGCTCGGTGGTCGTGCACGTTGAACGACACCTGGGCGCGGCCGCGGGCGGGCAGGTAGAGCCCGATCGCGCGCACGCCCTCGAGTCCGCCGTTCGACTCGCGCAGTCGGGCCGCTATCCGCTTGGCCAGCTCGAGGTCGTCGCTGTCGAGGTCGAGGTTGAAGGCGATCAGCGGCGGCCGCGCGGTGACGAGCAGGGCGCCCGCCGTCGGGTGGGCCCTCTTCGGCCCGTAGTCGGGCACCAGGTCGCCCGACTCGATCCGTTTCGCCAGGTTCGCCGGGCCGCCCTTGCGGATGTCGGCGCGCTCCCTGCAGTCCTCCGTGGTGGCGAGCTGCCCGTAGAGGATCACGGGCAGCTCCAGCTCGTCGCCGATCAGCGCCGCGGCGGTGAGCGCCTCGGCGGTTGCGGCGCCGCGTCTTTCGTCGTCCAGGTACACCACGGGCGCGACGTCGATCGCGCCCACGTGCGGATGGATGCCCGCGTGCGCGCTGACGTCGATCCGCGCCACCGCCTCGCGGGCGCCGCTCAGCAGCGCTTGTGACAGCTCCCCCTGAGGCGCCGCAAGCGTGAACACGCTGCGGCCGTGATCGGGGTCGCTGTGGATGTCGAGCAGCGTTGCGGGGGCGAAGGCGGCGCCGATCGTCTCGATCGCGGGCCCGTCGCTGCCCTCGCTAACGTTGGGCACCGAGAGCAGGAGGGGAGCGGGCGTCACTGCCTAAACTCTCCTACACGCAGGGCTCCGTAGCTCAGCCGGTTAGAGCGCACCACTCATAATGGTGAGGTCGGTGGTTCGAGTCCACCCGGAGCTATAGCCGGTCTTCTATGGCCCGCTCGACAGCGTGAACGTCCAGGTCGAGCTGTAGCTGCCGGCTCGCGTGTTGGCCGGCACCGCCAGGTTGGCGGTGAGGGACAGGTTTGCCGGGCCCGCACCGGTGCCGGCACTCGCGTTGAAGAGCTTCGCCGCGGTGGGCGGCGTCGAGCCGGCGGGGAGTGTGACCGGATAGCTCGTCGTGTTGGTCGGCAGGGAGCAGTTCCCCGTCGCTGCGCTGGCGGAGGCGGCAGTGAAGGTGGTGGCCGTGGTGGGCAGCGAATGGCCGCTGCCGTCGCTGAACGTGGTGGAGGTGGCGTTCAGGTTCCAGCCCGAACCCGAGCCAGACTCGTCGTCGGCGGTGATTGCCACCGTCGTGCTCGTCGAGCGGTTGTATGCGTTCAGCGTCACACCCGGGAAGGTGAGAGTGGGGCTTGTCTTGATGGTCAGCGAGCCGCCGGCGCACGCGGGCAGGAAGGTCGCGATCACCCCGCCCCAAGTGGTTTGCGGGCTACTCGTTGGACTCTCCGAGAGCACCGAGCCACTGGTCGGGTTGAGCCGGTAGTCGGAGTCGAAGCCGTTGCCGGGATCGCTGCGGAGGTTCGTCCAGCCCGTCCCCGCCGTGAAGCTGGAGAGTCCGCTGCTCGTGTCGAAGCCGGTGACCGCGAGCTCGCCCGATGCCGCAATGCTGCCCGAGGTGCTGACGCCGAGCGTCGTGCTCGCGGAGCCACTGCTCTGGGTGCCGGTCTGGTCGAGAGGGCTCGTGGTGGCGACGCCGCTCCACTCGCTGAGCTGGGCGAGTGAGTTCGCGCCGCTCGAGCCCGTGTTGAACGTGACTGAGGTGGTGCCGGCCGCGGTGTTCGGTAGGTACCACAGCTCGAGCGGGCCGGTGCTGCCACGACAGACGTGCGCGGCTTTCGTCCAGCCGCTTGGCGCCGTGAAGTTGTCGGTCGAGCAGCCCGAGTTGATGTCCTGGACGGTCGCCACGAGCAGGTTGCCGGCGGTGGTGGCAGCGGGCAGGGTGGCGGTGATGGTGCTGCCGGCGGCGCTGGCCTCGGTGCCCTTCTGAACGAGCGCGATCGATGCCGCTGCCGGCTGCGCGCTCAGGAGCGCGAACCCGCAGGCGATCAGGATCCTCAGCGCAAGGGGCGGGATCGCTCGCCGCCCGGGAACCAGGGCAGCCATGACGGAGGGGTCAGGCGGACCGGTCCGCGTACGCGTCCGGCGATTCCGCCAGAGGCGTCGCGGCTGTCATGCCCGGGCCCTGCGGCGGTGCGCCGTCGTCACCGCGGCGACGCCTGTAGAGCCAGAACGCGACGAGCAGGAGCCCCAGCACCGATCCCCCGAGTCCCCCGATGAGCGCCTTGGCCCACAGTGGCACTCCTGCACCGACGACGACGAGATCCCGCTGGGCATTGGAGTCAGCGCTCGCCTTGGGCGGCGTGGGATACCCCAGCCTGCCTCGCCACACCGCCTTCTTGCGGTGATGGTCGTACCACAGCTCCACCAACGTTGGCCAGCCGCCGCGCGGAATGCCTGCGACGGGCAGGGGCAGGGTCGCCGAGTCGCGCGGCAGCACCGTGCTCGAACGTACCCCGAAGGTCCGATGCGCCTTGCCGACGCGTATCACGGCGCCGCCGGCGGGGTGCTCCCACGTGTTGCCGGGATCGCGGACGACGATGCGGAGCAGGGGCCTTGCTCCGCTCGTGTCGAGCGTGACGGCCGGGATCGTGAGTTGGGGCCGCAGGGCTCCCGGCACGGTCACGGCCACGCCGATCGCCACACGCGCGATCACCGCCGCACCGAAACCGGCCCGGCCGCGCGGCGCGCGAGCGCGAACAGCAGGCTGGGCCACCACGCCCGCCAGGTACTGGCCCGGCCGGGTTCGCGCGGGGACGGAGACAACGAAGGGCACTGTCCGGCGCGTCCTCGCCGGCACGGTTACCCTGGCGGGCAGGCGCGACAGCCAGCAGCTCGTCTCGACGCAGCGGCGGCCCGACGTGGCGGCGGGATAGGTGTCTCCGGAGTTGATGGCGGTCTGCCCGTAGGCCGGCAGTAGCGTGACCTTGCACGCATGCCGCTGCGGGTTGGCAACGATCACGGCTTGACGCACCGCGCGGCCGGGCGCGACCCTGAGCTGGAAGTAGCTCGAATGAGCCACCGCAGCCGAGTGCACCGGCCCCACGTGCACCGTCCTGCATCCCGCACCGGTGCCCGCGGACGCCGCGCTGGCCCCGGCCGGAGTCACCGCGCATGTCGCGGTCACGGCCGTGACGAGCCCGAGGCAAACGAAAACCCGATGCGGCACGCGCACCCTCATGGTCCGGAGTTGACGGCCATGTTGATAGTGGCCGAGCTGCTTCCAGCCGGGGTGCTCCCCCTGATCCCGAGATTGAAGAAGCCGGTGGCGGTCGTGCCGGTGCAGCCCGTGGCCGTGGCGCTTCCCGACCCGAAGCAGTTGGCACCCATGCCCGAGCTCGCGGCAGCCGAGTAGAGGTCGACCTGATTCGTGGCGTTCGTGCCGCCCATCGTTACGGCGTAGCTCGGGCAGGTGCTGAAGCCCAGCCCCGCGTGAGAGCAACTGCTGGCGGCGCTGGCCGTCGTGCAGGTGCTGGCGTAGTCGCAGACCACCGTGGGCGTGGTGGCGGTGAAGGGATCCGTCCCGACGGGCGATGCCTGCGACCAGCCCATCGTCGAGCTGCCCGCCCCGTTGAAGTGCAGTACCGCGCCTGTGGGCAACGTGTTCGCAGAGAGGTACTCGCTGACCGCCCAACCCGATGACGATCCGGTGCCGTCGAGCACGAGCAACACGGGCGATGTCCCGCCGCTGCAGTGGGTCACGGCGCCGGAGGCCGAACAGCTGCTGAGCGCCGAACCGGAGCCACTCGCCCACTGGTCGTAGCCGGTGCTCACGAGGTTCCAGTAGAGGCTCGGCGAGCTCTCCAGCGTGAGGGTGCCCGCGGTGACGGTCAGATTCGCGGTGACCGTGCAGCTCGACGCGCCCGTACTGGTCGAGCATGCCGCGGCCGATGCCCTTGCCACGAGGCCAGGCGCCATGAGCATGAGGCCCGTGGTCACCAGGGCGCTTGCAATCTTGGCTACCGCCGAACGGCGGCCTGTCAGCATTGTCGAACTGCTTGCCATCGGTCCTTCCTGGGCGAAAGCCGTAGGCGTCGTACTGCTCTGCTTGCACGACGAGTGGGTATGCGCCCGGTTAATCGGCCTCCTTTACTCAAGTTCCAGGGACATTGGTTCTCCTGGCGCGTCGGCGTCTGCCGTGGCGCGGGCACACCGGCCTCCCAGACTTCACTAAGTAAAGTCAGAAGCAGTGAAGGTTTTCCGGCGGCTACTCGGCTTCCTGCGCCCGTACAGGGTGGGCGTGGCCTGGTCGTTCCTGCTGGCCGGCCTCGCGATGGGCACCGGGGTGCTGATCCCGTTCATGGTCGGTCGCACCATCGACCGCATCCGGGAGGGCGACGACAACCTCTGGCCGCTCGTCGGCGTCATCCTCGCCGCCGCGGCACTGCGCCTGGCGCTGAGCGGCGCTCGCCGCCTCGTGGCCGGGCGGGTGTCGCTCGGCGTGGAGTTCGATCTGCGCAACCGCGTCTACTCGCACCTGCAGTCGCTCGAGCTCGCGTTCTTCGACCAGCAGCAGACCGGCCAGCTGATGTCGCGCTCCACCGTCGACCTGCAGGCGGTGCGCTTCTTCCTCGGCTATGGGCTGATCTTCATCGGCCAGTCCGCGCTCACGATCCTGATCGCTGCCGGCGTGATGATCGCCGTGAACCCGGGACTCGCGGCGGTCACGCTCGCGCCTACGCCGTTTGTGATCTGGGTTGCGTTCGTCTACGGGAAGCGCAACCGGCCCGCCACGCAGGAGGTGCAGCAGCGCATCGCCGAGCTCACCGCCGAGGCCGAGGAGAACGTGTCGGGCGTACGCGTGGTGAAGGCGTTCGCACAGGAGGCGCGACAGCTCGCTCGCTTCAGGGTGGCCGTCAAGCGCGTCTTCGACCAGTCGATGGTCTCCACGCGCCTCAGCGCCTTCTACAGCCCGCTCATCGCCTTCCTGCCGAACCTGGGGCTCGCGGCGCTGTTGTTCGTGGGCGGCCGGCAGGCCATCCACGGCTCGATCACCGTCGGCGAGTTCGTGGCGTTCTACGGCTACGTTGTGTTGCTCACCGGTCCGATGCGGATGCTCGGCATCGCGCTGGGAATGGCGCAGCGGGCAGTGGCTTCCGGCGCCCGCGTATTCGAGATCCTCGACCGCCAGCCGCGGCTCACCTCGCCGCCGGCCGCGCCGCCGCTCCCCGACGGCGGAGGCCGAGTGGAGCTGCTCGACGTCAGCTTCGCCTACGACGGCGGCCGCACCGTGCTGCACGACATCAACCTCACCGTGGAGCCGGGCCGCACGGTCGCGCTCGTGGGCGCCACCGGCTCAGGCAAGTCCACGCTCGTGATGCTCTTGCCGCGCCTGTATGACGTCACCGAGGGGCAGCTCCTGGTGGATCACGCCGACGTCCGCGACGTCGACGTCGGCTCGCTGCGGCGCGAGGTGGCGTTCGTCTCCGACGACCCGTTCCTCTTCTCGGCGAGCGTGCGCGAGAACATCGCCTACGCGCGGCCCGACGCGAGCGAGGAGGAGGTGCGCGACGCGGCCCGTCGCGCCGGCGCCGAGGACTTCGTCGACGACCTGCCCCAGGGCTACGACACGCGCATCGGCGAGCGCGGCTACACGCTCTCCGGCGGCCAGCGGCAGCGGATTGCGATCGCCCGCGCACTGCTCAAGGACCCGCGCATCCTGATCCTCGACGACGCGACCTCGAGCGTCGACGCCACCACCGAGAGCCGCATCACCCGCGCGCTCGGGGAGCTCGCCGCCGGGCGCACAACGTTCATCATCGCCCACCGTCTCTCCACGATCGCGCTTGCGGACGAGATCGTGGTTTTGGAGGACGGCCGCATCGTGGCGCACGGCACCCACGACGAGCTGCTCGAGGAGTCCGACCTCTACCGGGAGATCGCCGAGAAGGGGCTGCCCGACCAGGTGTTCCTCAACCGCAAGTCGCTCGAGGCGACGGAGGCGGCGGGACTGTGAGGCAGCGGCGACCCACAAGGGAGCGCGTCTCGTCCCTCTGGCGGCTGATCCGCCGGCAGGAGGATCAGCGGTCGCGGAAGCTGCGCGGTCTGCTCCAGCTGTTGCGGCCGTACCGCATGCGCGTGGCCGTGATGTTCGTGTTCCTGCTCGCGGGCACCGCCGCGTCGCTGGCGCCTCCGTACCTCGCCGGGCGGGCGATCGACGTGGGAATCAAGAACGGCGACATTGGCGCGCTCGACGTGATCGTCGTGCTCTTCGTAGTGAGCGCGCTCGTGAACTGGGGGGCCACCTACGCGCAGACCTACCTCGTGGAGTGGGTTGGCCAGCGCGCGCTGCAGGACCTGCGGCTGCAGATCTTCACGCACCTGCAGCGGCTCTCGATCGGGTTCTACTCGCGCAACAAGACCGGCGTGGTGATCTCGCGTCTGACCAACGACGTCGAGGCGCTCGACCAGCTCGTCACGGACGGCGTGGTCACGCTCTTCTCGGCGGGGCTCACGCTGTTGGGCGCAGCCGCGATCCTGCTCATCCTCGACCCGCACATGGCCCTCATCACGTTTGCGATCTTCCCGATCCTGCTGATCGGCAGCCTGGTGTTCCGGATCGTGTCGGCCGAGGCGTACCGGCTCACGCGGGAGAAGATCGCGCTCGTCACCGCCTACCTGCAGGAGACGCTGTCCGGCATCCGCGTGGTGCGCGCGTTCAACCAGGAGCGCCGCCACCGCGACCAGTTCGCAGAGCTCAACGAGGAGAACCGGGCGGCGAACATGACCACCGTCTACCTGAACGCCGCGTACTTCCCGTCGGTGGAGTTCCTCTCGGCCGTGGCGACCGCGGTGATCCTCCTCTACGGCGGGAACCAGGTGCTCCACGGCTCGAGCGACGTGACAATCGGCGTGCTCGCTTCGTTCGTCTTCTATCTCCAGAGCTTCTTCGACCCGATCCAGCAGCTCTCGCAGCTCTACACCACCTACCAGGCGGGCATGGCCGCGCTCGACAAGGTGTTCGAGCTGCTGGACGAGGAGCCCGACCTGATCGAGCGCCCCGACGCGATCGAGCTGCCGACCGTGCGCGGCGAGATCCGCTTCGAAGATGTCTCGTTCTCCTACGGCAGCGGCGACTATGCGCTGCGCGACATCGACCTCACCGTTCCGCCCGGCCAGACCGTCGCGCTCGTGGGCGAGACCGGCGCCGGCAAGTCGACGTTCGCCAAGCTCGTGGCCCGCTTCTACGACCCCACCGAAGGACGCGTCCTGGTGGACGGCCACGACCTCCGCGACATCACGGAGCGCTCGCTGCGATCGCAGCTCGGCGTCGTGCCTCAGGAGGGCTTCCTGTTCTCGGGCACGATCGGCGACAACATCGCGTTCGGCCGCACGGGCGCCAGCGAGGAAGAGGTCGTCGACGCGGCCAAGGCCGTGGGCGCCCACGACTTCATCGAGCGCCTGCCGCAGGGCTACGACACGGAGGTGGGCGAGCGCGGCGGCCACCTGTCCGCCGGCCAGCGGCAGCTCGTCGCCTTCGCCCGGGCGGCGGTGGCCGATCCGAGAATCCTGATCCTCGACGAGGCAACCTCGAATGTGGACGTCCATACGGAGGCCCGGATCGAGCACGGCCTGCGCCGCCTGCTCGCTGGCCGCACCGCGATCGTGATCGCACATCGCCTTTCCACAATCCGCGGCGCAGGCCGCATCGTGGTGCTGGAGCACGGCCAGATCGTCGAGAGCGGCACGCACGAGGAGCTGCTCGAGAGGGACGGCGCGTACGCGCGGCTGTACCGGGACTGGGCGGAGCAGGCCGCGGCTTAGGCATCC
>JBKPDA010000042.1:0-4807 GCA_046727635.1 Actinomycetota bacterium
CAACTACGAGGGCTTCTTGAAGTAGCGCGGCACTGGCCGTCAGGCCAGGTGCGCCGTGTCGTTGAAGGTCCGCAGGATCCACCTGCCGCCCGGCAGCAGCACCAGGCGAGTGAGCGACGCGTTGTCCACCGTGACGAACGCGAACGGCCGGCTCGCCGTCACCTGATGGCACAGCTCGGCGATCACGCCGCCGTGGCAGACCGCCGCCACCACCCCGTCGGGCCCGGCGGCCTCGGTCACCTGGTCGAGGCCGGCCCGCACCCGGCGGGCGAAGTCCTCGGCCCGCTCGGCGTTCGGGATCACGTCCCAGCGCTCCTCGGTGAATACCCGCTTCACCAGCGGATCCCCGTTCGCCGCGCGGATGCGCCACTCGCCGCCCTCCCAGTCGCCCAGCCCGACCTCGGTCAGCTCTGGCACCACCACCGGCTCGAGGCCGAGCCGCGCCGCCAGCGGGGCGGCCGTCTGCTGGGTCCGCGTGAGGGGAGTGACGAACAGGCCGGCGAGCGGCTCCTCGGCCAGGCGCTCTACCAAGGCCTCGGCCTGGACCTCGCCCTCGGGGGCCAGCTCGGGGTCGCTCTGCCCGCCAACGAGCGGAAACGGCTTGTCCGGATAGGCCGGAGCAGACGCGCCATGCCGCACCAGGATCACCTCGGTAGCACCGGCCGGCACGACAAACCCACGCTGCGAAACGCCCTCAGCCACACGCAAAGCTTCCAACAAACCCCAGAAGAAAGAGCTTTGAGCGACAGCAAACTGCGGAAGCGCCCACACTCGGGCGCAAAAGCCGCGATAGGCTTGCGCGCCTCAGAATGCCCGAATTGAACCTCATCCTGCTGGGCCCCCCGGGCGCCGGCAAGGGAACCCAGGCGGAGCGCCTCATCGACGACTTCGACCTGCCCTACTACGCCACCGGCGACATCCTGCGCGCCGCGGTGAAGAACGGCACCGAGCTCGGCAAGAAGGCCAAGGAGTACATGGACCGCGGCGACCTCGTGCCAGACGACCTGATCTGCGAGGTGATCATGGAGCGGCTGGACACCTCCGAGGCGGCCGACGGCTTCATCCTCGATGGCTTCCCGCGCACGAGGGGCCAGGCGGACGTGCTGGATCGCGGTCTCGCCGAGCGCCATCGGCGCCTGACGGCGGCGCTGCTGCTCGACGTGTCGGACGAGGAGGTGATCCGCCGCCTGTCGGGCCGCCGGATCTGCGTGAAGAGCGGGCACGTCTACCACATCGAGTTCGACCCGCCCAAGCGCGAGGGCGTCTGCGACCAGGACGGCTCGCGGCTGATCCAGCGCGACGACGACAAACCCGAGACGATCAAGCGCCGGCTCGAGGTCTACCACGCCGAGACCAAGCCGCTGATCGACTACTACGAGGAGCAGGGCATCCTGCGCCCCTTCGACGCCGCGCGCCCGCCGGGCGAGGTCCACGACCACATCCGCGCAACGCTCGCCACGTTGCGGCTGGAGGACGAGCTCTAGCCGGCCCCCTTCTAACCTCAGGGGAGAGCAATGATCATCACGAAGTCCCCGGAGGAGATCGACAAGATCGCGGAGGCTGGCCAGATCCTGGCCCGCTGCCTCACCATGCTCCGCGGCAAGGCCCGCCCCGGCGTGACGACCGCGGACCTCGACCAGGTAGCCGAGAAGTTCATCCGCTCGCAGGGGGCCACGCCCGCGTTCAAGGGCTACCGAGGCTTCCCCGGCTCGATCTGCGCCTCGCCGAACTCGATGGTGGTGCATGGCATCCCGGGACCGTTCAAGCTCAGCCGGGGCGACATCCTCTCGATCGACGTGGGCGTGATCCTCGACGGCTGGGTGGCGGACGCGGCGATCACAGTGCCGATCGGCCAGATCAGCCCGGTGGCGCGCAGGCTGCTCGAGACCACCAAGGCAGCGCTATTCGACGCGATGGAGCAGTGCCGGCCGGGCAACCGGCTGGGCGACGTCTCGCACGCGGTCCAGCGCCGAGTGGAGGCCGACGGCTTCTCGGTGGTGCGCTCGCTGGTGGGCCACGGGATCGGCCGCGACATGCACGAGGACCCGCAAATTCCGAACTTCGGCGATCCCGGCACCGGCGTGGAGCTGGCGCCGGGCATGGTGCTGGCTGTCGAGCCGATGGTGAACGTGGGCGACCACGCGATCCGGATGGGCTCGGACAACTGGTCCGTGTACTCGCAAGACGGCTCTCTGGCCGCCCATTTCGAGCACAGCGTGGCCATTACGGAGGAGGGGCCGCGCATCTTGACGCCCTGGCACCTGGAGGAGGCGCGGCGGGCCGCCTGATCGCGCCTGGCAGCCAGCGAGTGGGTGCTATCTTTACCGATGCCGTTGTGGGCGCGAGGCCGACTCCTGGGCCTTGCGCTGTTTCTCTTTGATACAAACCGAATCGCGGAGCGCGATGAAAGTCCGAGCGTCAGTAAAGCCGATGTGCGAGAAGTGCAAGATCATCCGCCGCCATGGCGCGGTGCTGGTGATCTGCCAGAACCCGCGCCATAAACAGCGTCAGGGGTAGGGCATGGCTCGTATCGCAGGCATCAACATCCCACTCAATAAGCGGGTCGAAGTGGGTCTCACGTACATCTACGGCATCGGGCCGTCGCTGTCGCGCGAGATGCTCGACAAGGCCGGCGTGAGCCCTGACACGTACGTGAAGGACCTCACCGACGATGAGGTCGTCAAGCTGCGCGAGGCCATCGACAGCGATCTGACCGTGGAGGGCGACCTCCGGCGCGAGCGCTCGCAGAACGTCAAGCGCTTGATGGAGAACGGCTCCTACCGCGGACTGCGCCACCGCCGCGGCCTGCCCGTGCATGGCCAGCGCACGAAGACGAACGCGCGCGCGCGGAAGGGTCCCAAGCGAATGCAGGTGGCCGGCAAGAAGAAGGTGAAGAAGTAGGTGGCGCAGCAGAGGCCAGCGCGAGGCCGCGGCCGGCGGCGGGTGAAGAAGAACATCCCGTTCGGTCAGGCCCACATCAAGACGAGCTTCAACAACACGATCGTGTCGCTCACCGACAAGGAGGGCAACGTGATCGCCTGGGAGTCCGCCGGCGGCGCCGGCTTCAAGGGCTCCCGCAAGTCCACGCCGTTCGCGGCGCAGGTCACCGCTGACGCGGCCGCCAAGAAGGGCATGGAGCAGGGCCTCCAGAAGGTCGAGGTGTTCGTGAAGGGCCCGGGCTCCGGGCGCGAGACCGCCATCCGCTCGCTGCAGGCGGCGGGTCTCGAGGTCACGAGCATCCGCGACGTCACACCTCAGGCGCACAACGGCTGCCGTCCCCGCAAGCGGAGGCGCGTGTAACCGTCATGGCCCGCGATCGCACACCACAGTGCAAGCAGTGCCGCCGCGAGGGGATCAAGCTCTTCCTCAAGGGCGAGCGCTGCCTCACCGACAAGTGCGGCGTCGAGCGCCGCTCCTACCCGCCGGGCGACCACGGGCGTGGGCGCCAGAAGCAGTCCGAGTACCGGGTGCAGCTGCGCGAGAAGCAGAAGGCCCGCCGCTACTACGGCGTGCTCGAGAAGCAGTTCCGCACCTATTACGACAAGGCCAGCCGCCAGCCGGGCGTCACCGGCGAGAACCTGCTGCGGCTGCTCGAGACCAGGTTTGACAACGTGCTCGTGCGACTCGGCTTCGCGGCCTCGAGGCGCCAGGCGCGACAGATGGTCCTGCACGGCCATTGGACCATCAACGGGCGCAGGGTGAACATCCCCTCGTACCAGGTGCGCCCCAACGACGTGATCGCGCTGAAGGCCGGTAGCCCGGCCACGCAGACGACCCGCGACGCGACAGAGCTCATTTCCGTCGTTCCGGCCTGGCTTCAGGCCGACCACGACGGACTCACGGCGAAGATTCTGCGCCTCCCGGAGCGGACGGAGATCGACACTCCGGTGCAGGAACAGCTCATCGTCGAGCTGTATTCGAAGTAGTTACCGCTGCCGCCTACGTGCCGCGCTGAGCGGCCCGGCGACAAGCCCAAGACGCGAAGGAACCACTCATGCTCGAGTTTCAGACTCCCCAAATATCCGCCGAGAACGTCGAGGAGAACCACGGCACGTTCACGATCGAGCCGTTGGATCGAGGCTTCGGCTACACGTTCGGGAACTCCCTGCGGCGTGTGCTGCTCTCCTCCCTAGCAGGGGCGGCGGTGACGAGCGTCCGGATCGAGGGCGTCGCTCACGAGTTCTCCACGATCTCGGGAGTGAAGGAGGACGTAACGGACATCGTCCTCAACCTCAAGGAGATCGTGTGCCGCATGCACACGGACGCCACCGAGATCGAGGCGCCGCTCGTGGCCACCGGCCCCGGGGAGGTCACCGCGAAGGACATCGACCTGCCCTCGGGCGTCGAGATCCTCAACCCTGACGCCCACATCGCCACCCTCGAGAAGAAGACCAAGCTCGAGATGTACCTGACGATCGGGCGCGGGCGCGGCTACTCGCCGGCGGAGGAGAACAAGTCCGACGACCAGCCCATCGGCGTGATCCCGATCGACTCGATCTTCTCGCCCGTGAAGCGCGTGGCCTACCAGGTGGAGGCAGCGCGCGTGGGCCAGCGGACCGACTACGACAAGCTCACGCTCGACATCGAGACGGACGGCTCGGTGGAGCCCCAGGCGGCGCTCCGCGAGGCGGCCGAGATCCTGATCTCGAGCCTGTCGATCTTCACCGACCAGGAGCGCCTCGAGGCGCTGCGCGGCGGCGGCGATGGGCTCGACGTGGTCGGCGCGCCAGGTGGTGCGCAGCCGCCAGGGCGGACTCCGGGCGGGATGGACGACATCCTGATCGAGGAGCTCGAGCTGGGCGTGCGC
>JBKPDA010000043.1:0-8125 GCA_046727635.1 Actinomycetota bacterium
CAGCGGCTCGCTCTTCGGCGAGCTGGCGATGTTCGGCACCGAGCACCGCTCCGCCACTGTGGAGGCGGCCGAGGACACGCGCGCCGTCGCGCTCCTGGCGGGCGACATGCGGCGCCTGCTGCTGAGCAATCCGGACATGGCGCTGAAGCTGCTGGCAGCCTTCGCGGAGCGCCTGCGCGAGGCAAACGAGCGCATCTCCCGGCAGTCCTTCCAGACCGTGGCCAGCCGCGTGGCCGGCGTGCTGCTCGAGCAGGCGGAGGCGCTGGCCGAGAACGGGGCGGGCGAGCGGGACGTGCTGATCCGGGCCACGCGCGCCCAGATCGCCCAGCTGGCGGGCTCATCGCGGGAGAGCGTCTCCCGCTTCCTCGCCACGCTCGACCGCGCTGGATTGGTTACCTGCGGCAGGGGGAAGGTCGTGATACATGACCCCGCCGCGCTTCGACGGTACATCTACTGAGGCGCTCGCCCAGCGCCGCGAGCGAATGGTGGAGCGCCAGCTACGGCGGCGCGGGATCTCCGATCAGCGTGTGCTCGCCGCGATGGCCGAGGTGCCGCGTGAGAAGTTCGTGCCCGAGGAGCTGCGCCCGCACGCGTACCGCGACGGCGCGCTGCGGATCGGCGAGGGGCAGACGATCTCGCAGCCCTGGATCGTCGCGGCGATGACCTCGCTGCTCGATCTCGAAGGCGACGAGCTGGTGCTCGAAGTGGGCACCGGGTCCGGCTACGGGGCGGCAGTGCTGTCCCGCTGCTGCCGGGAGGTGGTGACGATCGAGCGCTTCGCATCGCTCGCCGCCCAGGCCGAGGCGGTGCTGCGCGAGCTCGGCTACACGAACGTCGAGGTGCGCACCGGCGACGGGAGCAAGGGAGCGCCGGACCGCGCCCCGTTCGACGGCATCTCGGTGACCGCCACCGCCGAGGAAGGCCCGCCCCAGGCGTTGATGGAGCAGCTCAGGCCGGACGGCCTAATCGTGTGCCCGGTGCGCCGTGAGGGCGACGAGCGCCTGATGCGCTTCCACGCGGACGGGACGTCCGAGGCGATGGTGCCCGTACGTTTCGTTCCGCTCGTGGAGGACGCATCGGATGGCGGCTGAGCGCGAGAAGCCGCTGCGCGAGTTCTCGGCGGGCGGGGTGTTGGTGCGGAGGTTCCGCGGCCGGCCCTTCATAGCGGCTGTGCGGGTGAAGGACGGAAGCGTGCTGGCGCTGCCGAAGGGACACATCGATCCTGGCGAGAGCCCCGCCGAGGCCGCCACCCGCGAGGTGCGCGAGGAGACGGGCCTGAACGGCACCCTGATCGAGAAGCTCGACGACATCCGCTACTGGTACGTACGCGACGGTCGACGGGTTCTGAAGGTGGTCAGCTTCTTCCTCTTCAGCTACCGGTCGGGGAGCATCCAGGACCACGACCACGAGGTGCTGGCCGCGGAGTGGGTCCCGCTGGACGAGGCCCCTAAACTGCTGTCCTACCGAGGGGAGCGAGAGGTGGCCGCTGCGGCACAGTCCCGCATGGAGCACGCCATGTAGGCTGCCCGAGTTTCCGTGTACGTACTGAACTTCTACTCACCGCTGTTCATCGATCAGCTGAAGCGCGGTCGCAAGACCGCGACCATCCGGCTGGGCGACAAGAGCAGCAAATACAAGAAGGGCCACGTCGTGCTCGTCACGGTCGGCTTCCAGCATTCTCCGCGCGAGAAGATCTTCGAGGCGGTGGTGGATGCGGTGGAGGTGAAGCGCGTGAAGGAGCTCTCTCCGCGCGACATCGAGCACGACAATCCCGAGTTCCGCCGCCTCGACGAGACGATCCACTTCCTCGAGCAGATCTACGGCCGCCAGGTCAGCGAGGAGGACGTGGTCACGGTCGTGCACTTCTCCGCGATCTCCGAGCGCCCCGACGAGATCATGCAGGCACTCCGCCGTACGGGGCCGAAGCAGAACTAGGCAGCGCTTCGCTGGCGAGAGTGCCAGCGAGGTCACGGGTCACGGGTGACGGGTCACAGGATCGGGCCCGACCGATTCCTGTCACCTGTGATCTGTGACCTGTGACCTTGTCGTGAAGATTTCGCTCCGGGAGCGGCATTTCTCTTGGCGATTGGCACTCTCGTTGCTAGAGTGCCAGCGGTATTTACCTGTCTGGACCCCAGTACGGAGGTTTTCTGCATGAAACTCAAGCCTCTAGGCGACCGGCTCATCGTCCAGGCGGTAGAGGAGGAGGAGACGACTGCCAGCGGCATCGTGCTCCCCGATACCGCCAAGGAGAAGCCGCAGCGCGGAAAGGTGCTCGCCGTCGGAGACGGCAAGGTCGAGGAGGACGGCAAGCGCATCCCGCTCGACGTCTCCGAGGGTGACGAAGTCCTGTATTCGAAGTACGGCGGCACGGAGATCAAGGTGGACGGCGAGGACCTCCTCGTCCTCCGCGAGTCCGACGTGCTGGCCAAGGTCACCGGCTAACTCAGGAAGTAACGGAGGAATAACCGCTTATGGCTCACAAGGAGCTCAAGTACGACCAGGAGGCGCGCGCGGCGCTCGAGGCCGGCGTAGACGCGGTCGCTAACGCGGTCAAGGTCACGCTCGGCCCGAAGGGCCGCTACGTCGTCCTGGACAAGAAGTTCGGCGCGCCCACCATCACCAACGACGGCGTCACCATCGCTCGCGAGATCGAGGTGGAGGACGTCTTCCAGAATCAGGGCGCCCAGCTCGTGCGCGAGGTCGCCACGGCGACCAACGACGTGGCGGGCGACGGCACCACCACGGCCACCGTGCTCGCTCAGGCGATCGTGCACGCCGGGTTGAAGAACGTCGCTGCCGGCGCCAACCCGCTGGCGCTGAAGCGCGGCATCGAGAAGGCCGTCGACCAGGTTGTCGACGACATCAAGAAGCAGGCCAAGGACATCTCGGGCAAGGATCAGATCGCCCGCGTGGCCGCCATCTCGGCCGCCGACGATGAGATCGGCGACGTGATCGCCGACGCCATCGACAAGGTGGGCAAGGACGGCGTGGTCAACGTCGAGGAGGGCCAGACGTTCGGCATGGACCTCGAGTTCACCGAGGGCATGCAGTTCGACAAGGGCTACATCTCGCCCTACATGGCCACCGACCAGGACCGCATGGAGGCGGTGCTCGAGGACCCGTACGTCCTCATCGCCAACCAGAAGGTCGGCGCCGTGCGCGACCTGCTGCCGGTGCTCGAGCAGGTGATCCAGTCGGGCAAGCCGATCCTGATCATCGCCGAGGACGTGGAGGGCGAGTCGCTCGCCACGCTGATCGTGAACAAGCTCCGTGGCACGTTCACGGGCGTCGCGGTCAAGGCGCCGGGCTTCGGCGATCGCCGCAAGCGCATGCTCGAGGACATCGCGATCCTCACGGGCGGCGAGGTGATCACCGAGGAGATGGGCCTCAAGCTGGAGAACACTCAGCTGAACCAGCTCGGTCGCGCACGTCGCGTGGTCGTGGCGAAGGACACCACGACGATCATCGACGGTGGTGGCGAGTCCGCCGCCATCAAGGGGCGCATCAACCAGATCAAGAACGAGATCGAGAACACCGACTCGGACTTCGACCGCGAGAAGCTGCAGGAGCGGCTGGCCAAGCTGGCCGGCGGTGTCGCGGTCGTCAAGGTTGGCGCTGCCACCGAGACCGAGATGAAGGAGAAGAAGCACCGCGTCGAGGACGCGCTGCAGGCCACCCGCGCGGCCCTCGAGGAGGGCATCGTGCCGGGCGGCGGCGTGGCGCTGCTCCAGGCCGTGAAGGCCGTCAAGCTCGACGCCTACGAGGACGACGAGAAGACGGGCGCGAGCATCATCGTGCGCTCGCTCGAGGAGCCCCTGCGTCAGCTCGCGCACAACGCGGGCCTCGAGGGCTCGGTAATCGTCAACGACGTGCGCAAGTCCAAGAACGGGTTCGGTCTCAATGCCGACAGCGGCGAGATCGTGGACCTGGTCGCGGCGGGCGTCATCGACCCCGCCATGGTCACCCGCTCCGCGCTCCAGAACGCGGCGTCCATCGCCAAGAACATCCTCACCACCGAGGCCATCGTGGCCGAGATGCCGGACAAGGACGGCGGCGGCGGAATGCCCGGCGGCATGGGCGATATGGGCGGAATGATGTAAGGACGCCGATCTTCGGTTTGTGATCACAGATCACAGATCACGGATCACAGGGAGGCCCGGCCGGTGTGCCGGGCCTCCCTCGTTTTCAAGAGAATGCCCCCGTGCGCATTTCCGCCAAGGCCGATTACGCCGTCCGCGCCTCGCTGGAGCTCGCTGCCGCCGGTGGGCCCGTCAAGGGCGATGCTCTTGCCGAGGCGCAGGGCATTCCGCTCAAGTTCCTCGAGAACATCCTCATCGAACTGCGGCACGGCGGGCTCGTGCGCAGTCAGCGTGGCCCCGACGGTGGCTACTGGCTCGCCAAGCCGGCCGAGGACATCTCGGTAGCGGATGTGATCAGGGCGGTGGAGGGGCCGCTCGCAAGCGTGCGTGGCGAGTCACCCGAGGAGCTCGAGTACGCGGGCGCCGCCGAGCGGCTTCAGGACGTTTGGATCGCGCTCCGCTCCAACCTGCGCGCGGTGCTCGAAACCGTGACGCTCGCCGACGTCGTAGGCGACAAGCTGCCCAAGGACGTCGAGCGGCTCACCAAGGTCCCGGAAGCCTGGATCAGGCGCTGACCGGCATCCGCGTAGGGCGCGCGTAGACGATCTCGCCCGCGCGCAGCTCCAGCAGCTCGGCGTCCAGCCGACCGATGTGCACCACCAGCGGAGTGCCGTCGCCGAGGGCGAGCTCCACCCGCACCTCGAAGCCCAGCGGCACCACGCGCTCCACGAAGGCCTCCACCGCACCGTCCACCGGGTCGCGCGAGAGGTCGAACTCGTGCGGGCGCAGGATCTGCCCGTCGAGCCTGGTGACCGGTCCCACGAAGCCCATCACGAACTCGTTTGCCGGCTTGTCGTAGACCTCGAGCGGTGGGCCGGACTGCTCGACCCGGCCCTCGTTGAGCACGACAACCTGGTCGGACACCTCCATCGCCTCGCGCTGGTCGTGCGTGACGAACACGGTGGTCACGTGCAGGTCGTCGTGCAGGCGGCGCAGCCAGGAGCGCAGCTCTTCCCTCACGCGCGCGTCCAGTGCGCCGAACGGCTCGTCGAGCAGCAGTACGCGCGGCTCGACCGCGAGCGCGCGGGCGAGCGCCATGCGCTGGCGCTGGCCGCCCGACAGGTTGGCCGGATAGCTGTCGGCCCAACCCGTGAGGTGCACCAGCTCGAGCAGCTCGGCCACCCGGGCGCGAATCTCGTCCGCCGGGCGCTTGCGCACCTTCAGCCCGAACGCCACGTTCTCGCGCACGCTCATGTGCTTGAAGGCCGCGTAGTGCTGGAACACGAAGCCGATCCCGCGCCGCTGCGGCGTGAGGCCTGTGATGTCCTGGCCGTCGATCGCGACCGTGCCGGCGTCGGGCGTCTCCAGCCCGGCGATCACTCGCAGGAGCGTGGACTTGCCGCTGCCGCTCGGGCCGAGCAGCGCGGTGAGCGAGCCCTGGGGCACTCGCAGCGAAACGTCCTGGAGCGCCGCGAAGTCGCCGTAGCTCTTAGAAATGCCGGTTGCCTCGATCATGCCGCCCGTCTCCTTCGCTCGAGCAGTGTCATTGCCAGGAGGACCGTCACCGCCATCAGCGCGAGCAGCGCCGAGGCCGCGTACGCGCCCGTGAGGTCGAACCTCTCGTACTCGTTCTGCACCCGCAGGGTCAGAGTTTCGGTCTGACCGGCCAGCCGGCCGGACACCACGCTCACCGCTCCGAACTCGCCAAGTGCTCGCGCGGTGGTGAGCACCACGCCGTAGCCCACGGCCCAGCGGATGGACGGCAGCGTGATGCGCCAGAAGGTGTGCCAGGAGTTCGCGCCCAGCGTGGCCGCCGCCTGCTCCTGGTCGGTGCCCTGCTCCTGCAGCACCGGCACCACCTCGCGCACCACGAACGGCAGCGAGACGAAGATCGTGGCCAGGACGATCCCGGGAGTGGAGAAGATCACGCGGATGCCGTGGTCGGTGAGCCAGCCGCCGAACCAGCCGGTGCGGCCGTACACGAGGATCAGCGCCAAGCCGATCACGACCGGCGACACGGCGAACGGCAGATCCACCAGGCCATTGAGCAGCGCGCGCCCGCGGAAGCGGCGGCGCGTCAGGAGCAGCGCGGTGGCGATGCCGAAGATCGTGTTCAGCGGCACCGCGATCGCCACCACCTCGAGCGTGAGCCAGAACGCATGGGCGGCGTCGGCGTTCGTCACGGCGTTCCACGCCGGAGCGATGCCGTGCTCGAAGGTGCGCCACAGCACCAGGCCGACCGGCACCGCCAGCAGCGCCGCCAGGTAGCCGAGCGCGACCACGCGCAGCCCGAGCCTAGCCTTCATCGGCGCCCCTCTTCGCCACGCGGGACAGGCCCAGCAGCAACAGGAACGAGATGACCAGCAGCACGACGGAGACCGCCGCAGCTCCCCGCACGTTGTCGTTCTCCAGCTGGCCGAAGACGAACACGGAGGCCACCTCGGTCTTGAACGGCAGGTTGCCGGAGATCAGAACCACCGAGCCGAACTCGCCGAGCGCGCGGGCGAAGCCGAGCCCGGCGCCCGCAACCACCGCGCCGCGCAGGCTGGGCAGCACCACGCGGCGGAAGATCGTGAACGGCGGCGCACCCAGCGAGGCGGCGGCCTCCTCGGCCTCGCGCTCCACCCCGAGGAGCACCGGCTGCACCGCACGCACCACGAACGGCAACGTGACGAACAGCAGCGCCAGCACCACGGCGGCGCGCGTGTACGCGAGGCTGATGTGAAGGGGGCTGTGAGGTCCGTAGAGCGTCAGGAGCGTGAGCCCCGCGACGATCGTCGGCAGCGCGAACGGCAGGTCGATGAGCGCATTCACCACGCCCTTGCCCCGGAAGTCGTCGCGCACGAGCACCCAGGCGATCAGCGTGCCCATCGCCGCATTGATGACGGTGACGAGCACCGACGCGCCGAGCGTGAACGCGAGCGCCGACCGCGCCTCGCGGTTGCTCACCGCCTGCCAGAAGCCGTCGACCCCGCCGCCGAGCGACTTCTGCACCACCGCGGCCAGCGGCACCAGCACGATGAGGCTGAGCCACAGCACCGCAATGCCGCCGGCGAGCGGCGGCCTGGTCCGGGTCGCGCGCCCTCCCAGACGGGCGCGGCCTATTGCGACCGACTCAACCCTTTGCAGTGGACACCCCCAGGCCCTGCTCGATCTTCGCCACCGAGCCGCTACTCGGGTCGAAGAAGTCCTTCATCACCTTGGGCCAGCCGCCGAAATCGTCGATCGTGAAGAGACCGGACGGCGTGGGGAAGCGCGACTTGTCGACCAGCTCAGCGTCGACGGGCCGGTACCCCTTGGCGGCGAAGATCCTTTGCGCTGCGGGCGTGTGCAGGAAGCTGACGAACGCTTTCGCGGCGGGCTTCGCGTCCTTCGTCACCGCGATCGGGTTCTGGATCAGGATCGTCTGGTCGGGGATCACGTAGTCCACGGCCTTGCCCTTCTGCTGCGCCGTGATCGCCTCGTTCTCGTACGAGACGAGCACGTCGCCCTTGCCGGAGGTGAAGGTCTGGAGCGCGTCGCGTGCGCTCTTGTCCTGCACCGCCACGTGCTTGAAGAACTGCTGGAGGTACGCGAGCGCCTGGGTGGGCGTCTTGCCCTGCTTGATCTGCGCGCCGTAGGCGGCCATCACGTTCCAGCGCGCGCCGCCCGAGCTGAACGGGTTGGGCTCGATCACCTGCACGCCGGGCTTGATCAGATCGGCCCAGTCGTGGATGCCTTTCGGGTTGCCCTTGCGAACCACCAGCGCCACCACAGAGTCCGTCACGAATCCGTGCCACTGGTCCTGGTCCCAGGTCGAGGAGACGAGCCCCGCGTCCACCAGCTTGGTCACGTCCGGTGCCAGCGAGAACTCCACAACGTCGGCCGGGAGGCCGTTCGCCACCGCGCGGCTCTGGTCACCGGACGCGCCGTAGGACTGGGAGAAGGTCACGCCCGCTCCGGCGGGCGTCTTCTGGAACGCCGGGATCAGCTGCTCGTACGCCTCCTGCGGCGTCGAGTAGGCCACCAGCGAGATCTTTCCGCCGCCGCTTCCGGACGAGGAC
>JBKPDA010000044.1:0-5311 GCA_046727635.1 Actinomycetota bacterium
AGCGAGGTGGTGGCCGCGGCCACGATCGCGCCGGTGGGCCGGTAGGTCAGCCCCTTCAGCACGCGGGCGCTGAACTTGACGAGCTCCTTGTGCGGGCCCTCGTAGATGTCGTGCTCCTCCTCCCAGGAGCGCCAGCCCGCGGCGGTGTCCTCCACGCGCGCGGGCACGTCGGCGGGCGCGGTCGGCGTCGGGATCATGGACTCGGGCGGGGCCCAGCGGAGCGCGAAGCCGAGGCGCTCACCGGCCGCGACGCTGAAGCGCGTGTACATCGTGGACGCGTCCACCTCGATCGACGCGTCCGAGCGCAGCGCCACCGGATTCGGGCCGCCGAACGTCCGCGCGCCGTCGTCGGTCATGCGGACTAGCGGGTGCACGAGGCCGTACTCGGGCCGCGGCGCCAGCTCCATGTCGAACTCCACGTTTCCCTCGATGCCCTCCACGTAGCGCAGCAGCTCGTGTGGCGGATTCATGCCCAGCTCGTGCTGGCGCTGGCCCTCGGCGAACGCGAGCGCGTCCACGAGCTTCGCCTTTCCGGACCCGGTGGTGAAGGTGGTCTCGAGCACGAGCGTGCCAGGCAGGTAGCGGCGCTGGACCGTGTTCGGCTCACGCGGAGCGATCTGCCAGTGGCCCGCCTCAGGGTCGAGCAGGCGGGCGAACAGGGCGGAGCTGTCGAACCTCGGCAGGCAGAGCCAGTCGATCGAGCCGTCTTTGCTCACGAGCGCGGCGGAGCTCGAGTCGGACAGCATCGCGTAGTCGGCGATCGGCAAGAAGCCGTCCTGCCTCTGCTGGGTCGCTTCGGTCACTGGCGATGTCGTCATAGCTCACTCCGGTATCCGGTTTCGGGTTGCGCCATTGACTCGCTCGCCGCGCCAAGCGTTACGGCTGTAACGGATCGCGTCCTGGCTCCTCTATGCCGCGATGCAGACGCGAGCAGCGGAAACCTGGTGGCCGTCGCAGTTCGGCCCCGACGACGAGATCGGGATGCTGAACCACATCGACGACGCCAAGCGCGCGGCGGCCCTCGGGCTGGTGCGAGAGGGCCGGATGTACGACCTCGCGCACGTGCTCGACGAGAACGTGCCCGTGTTCCCCGGCCGGCACTTCAAGCAGACGCTCGTCACCACGGCCCACCACCAGAACGATGGTGGGGTCGGTGACAACTGCGTCAACTGGGTGATCGACGTCGTCAGCGGGACAATGCAGCTGGGCACGCACCTCGACGGGCTCAACCACCTCCAGATCGGCAACCGCGGCTACAACGGGCACACGGTCTCCGAGCTGGCGGAAAGCTGGGGCACGAACCGCTTGGGGGCCGAGACCATCCCGCAGATCGTCACGCGGGGGTTCCTCGTGGATGTTTCTGCCGAGGGTCTCGGCCCCGGCGACGTGATCTCCGTCGATCATCTGGACGGGCTCGAGCCGGAGCCCGGCGACGCGGTGCTGTTCCACACCGGCTGGGGCCGCCACTGGGACGACCCGGACACGTTCCTCTCGGGCGAGCCTGGCCCGGGGCACGAGCTGGCGCAGTGGCTGGTGGACCACTCGGTGGCGCTCACCGGCTGCGACACCTGGAGCTACGGCCCGGTGCCCCCGGAGGACCCCGCGCGTCCGTTCGAGGTGCCGCAGATGCTGAACGCCAAGCACGGCGTGTTCGTGGTCGAGTGCCTCGACACGGCCGAGCTGGCGGCGGATGGCGTTCGCGAGTTCGCCCTGATCTTGACCCACCCGAAGCTGCGCGGCGCCACAGGCGCCTGGACAGCGCCAATCGCCCTCGTCTGACCTGGAGGTTCTCCATGGCGGAGCACTACGACGTGATCATCATCGGCAGCGGCGCGGGTGGCGGCACGCTCGCCCACCGGCTGGCGCCGTCGGGCAAGCGCATCCTGCTGCTCGAGCGTGGGGGCTACCTCCCGCGCGAGCCGGAGAACTGGGACAGCAAGGAGGTCTTCCTCAAGAGCCGCTACGTGACCACGGAGCGCTGGTACGACAAGCACGGCGTGGCGTTCCGCCCGCACGCCCAGTACTACGTGGGCGGGAACACGAAGTTCTACGGCGCGATCCTGTTCCGCCTGCGCGAGCGCGACTTCGGCCAGGTGCGCCACCACGGCGGCATCTCGCCGGCGTGGCCGATCTCCTACGACGACCTCGAGCCGTATTACGCCGAGGCCGAGCGGTTGTATCTGGTGCACGGCCAGGCGGGCGAGGACCCGACCGAGCCTCATCGGAGCGGCGCGTTCCCGTACCCGGCGGTGTCGCACGAGCCGCGCATCCAGCAGCTCCACGAGGACTTCGAGCGCACGGGGCACCACCCGTTCCACCTGCCCGTGGGCATCGACCTCGACGAGCAGAACCCCGAGGGCGGCCGCTGCGTGCGCTGCGCGAAATTCGACGGCTTCCCCTGTCTTGCCGACGGCAAGGCCGACGCCCACGTGTGCTGCGTGCGCCCCGCGCTCGCCGCGCACCCGAACCTGACCCTGCTGACCCACTCGAAGGTCGAGCGGCTCGTCACCGATGCGAGTGGCTCCTCGGTGACCGAGGTGGTGGTGGACCGCGGCGGCTTCAGCGAGTCGTACTCCGCGGACATCGTGGTCTCCTCGTGCGGGGCGATCAACTCCGCGGCGCTGCTGCTGCGCTCCGCGAGCGACCAGCACCCGAACGGGCTGGCAAACGGATCCGACCAGGTGGGCCGCAACTACATGGCCCACATCAACTCTGGCGTGGTCGCGCTGTCCCAGTCGCCGAACCCGACCAAGTTCCAGAAGACGCTGGGCGTGAACGACTACTACTGGGGCGCCCCCGACTGGGACTACCCGCTCGGCCACATCCAGATGCTCGCCAAGTCCGACCGCAACGTCCTGCGCGGCGGCGCCCCGTGGTTCGCCCCGGGCCTCGCGCTCGACTACATGGCAAAGCACGCGATCGACTTCTGGCTGACCACCGAGGACATCCCGCACCCGGACAACCGTGTGACCGTGGACCGCCAGGGTGGGATTCACCTCTCGAAGACGTACCTGAACACCGAGCCGCACCACCGCCTCCTCGCCAAGCTGAAGGGGCTGCTCGGGGATCTCGGCTGCCAGCAGCGTTCGATCCCTCGCTTCTCGGTGCTCGATCAGCAGATCCCCCTGGCCGGCATCGCCCACCAGTGCGGCACCGTGCGGTTCGGCGACGACCCGGGTAGCTCGGTTCTCGACGTGAACTGCCGCGCGCACGAGCTGGACAACCTCTACGTCGTCGACACCGGCTTCTTCCCGTCGTCGTCGGCGGTGAACCCGGCACTCACGGCCATGGCCAACGCGCTCCGCGTTGGCGATCACCTGCTCGCGCGACTCGGGGCTTCTTCTCGGTCGATCGAGCGCGTCCCGGAGGAGGTGGCATCGTGAAGTCCGTCTCAACAGTCGCCGCCAGCATCGGCAAGGGCCTCGTCGCCGGGTTCATGGGCACGGCGGCGATGACCGTGTCGAGCACGATCGAGGCTCGCTTGCGGCACCGCGCACCCAGCAACGCGCCCGCCCGGGCCACCGCGAAGGTGCTTGGCATCAAGGAGTTCGAGGACGAGCTCGCCGAGGCCCGCTTCAACGACATCTCCCACTGGGGCTACGGCACCTCCTGGGGCGTCGTGCGCGGGCTGCTCGACGCCGTTGGCCTCTCGCCGCGGGCCGCGACGGCCGCGCATGGCGCCGCCATCTACGGCGCGGCGCAGGTCACGCTGCCGGCGCTCGAGATCGCGCCGCCGTCGGTGTTCTGGGGCAAGGAGGAGGTCGCGATCGACGCCTTCCATCACCTCGTGTACACGGCGGCGACCGGCGCGGCGTACCGGCTGCTGAGCCGAAACGGAGATAGTTCCGCTTCATGAACGAATGGGACTTCTCCGACCTCTCTGCCCTCTACATCAACTGCACACTGAAGCGCTCGCCTGAGGTGTCGAACACACAGGCGCTGGCGGACCTGTCGATCGGGATCATGGAGCAGCACGGCGTGTCGGTCGATGTGATCCGGGCCGTGGACCACGAGATCGCCACCGGCGTCTACCCCGACATGACCGAGCACGGCTGGGAGCGCGACGACTGGCCGGCGATCGCCGAGAAGGTCATGGCGGCCGACATCCTCGTGCTGCTCTCCCCCATCTGGCTCGGCGAGAAGTCGTCCGTCTGCACCCGGGTGATCGAGCGGCTGTACGGCAACAGCCACCTGCTGAACGAGCACGGGCAGTACGCGTACTACGGGCGCGTCGGCGGCTGCATCATCACCGGCAACGAGGACGGCGCGAAGCACTGCGCGATGAACATCCTCTACTCGCTGCAGCACCTGGGCTACACGATCCCGCCCCAGGCGGACTCGGCGTGGCTGGGCGAGGCGGGCCCGGGCCCGAGCTACCTGGACCCCGGCTCGGGCGGCCCGGAGAACGACTTCACCAACCGCAACACCACCTTCCTCACCTGGAACCTGCTCCACGTCGCCCGGATGCTGCGCGACGCCGGCGGGATTCCCGCGCATGGCAACCAGCGCTCGGAGTGGGACGCTGGGTGTCGGTTCGACTTCGCGAATCCGGACTATCGGTGAGGGCGGGCTTTTGAGACCGTCCTAGACGGC
The DNA here is from genome assembly GCA_046727635.1 of Actinomycetota bacterium. Lineage (GTDB taxonomy): Bacteria > Actinomycetota > Thermoleophilia > Solirubrobacterales > Thermoleophilaceae > JAICJR01. Next base: position 4,594 of record JBKPDA010000044.1, read on the forward strand.
GGCGACTGCCCGCCGACCGCGGCTCTCGAAGAAGTCTCGTTCGGCATTCCCCAGCGGCGTCGCGGGCGGCTCGCCATGCAGGTACTCGGCAGCGATCGCACCCCAGTCCGCGCCTGCCCGGAGTTGCTCGAGAACGACGACGACGATCCCGTGCATCCGCCGGATCAGGATCGCCTCGGGGGGCAGTGTGAACTGGTTCACCTGCATCCTCATCGCGGCCCGCTCCTCCTCGTCCGGGCGTTTACGGTCCCGTCCCCGACGAGGGTCCGCGGGCGAGAATCGACGCATGCCCGGGACGGCGTACCAGCGGATTGCCATCCTCATCAGACTCAGGGCAAACTCGCCGTTGACCGCGTCGGCGCGGCTCGCCGGCAGGTATCCGCCGTCGATCAGCGCCGCCTTCAAGGCCACCGCGTCCTCGTGGCGGACAGCGAGGGCGATCGCCCGCTCTGCGGCCACGCGATCGGGCTCGAGGTCACGCAGCAGGCCGAAGTCCAGGAAGCAGACCCTGCCGTCAGGACAAAGGAGGTAGTTACCGGGGTGAGGGTCTCCCAGGGCAATCCGGTCGCGGTACGAGAGGCCGAAGTAGAGCCGGAAGACGATCTCGCCGTACCGGTCGCGCCGCGGCTCGTCGGCCCGGCGCACTTCCTCGAACCGCTCCCCCTCGACGTACTCGGACACCAGCACCCGCCGGGTCGAAAGGCTCGTGTCCACCCGA
>JBKPDA010000045.1:0-10424 GCA_046727635.1 Actinomycetota bacterium
AACAGTGACCAGCCGAGCCTGACCGAGCGCACCGCGAGCAGGGCTGCGAGCACCGCCAGTACGACGAAGATCACGAGGATCAGCGCGGCCGACAGCTTGTTCCCGGTGGAGAGCACAAGGGTGACGAGCAGGATCGGCCCGAACTCGGCGACGGCGCCGACGCCGAGCAGATAGGTGCCGAAGCGCGTCTTGAGCTCGCCGGCGTCGCTCAGGATCGGTATCAGCGTGCCGATGGCCGTGGTCGCCATCGCCGAGCCCGTGTAGAGGAGCGAGAGCACGATCCCGACGGCGGCGAGCGCGGCCCCGAACGAGTAGGCGAGCGCGAGCGACAGCGCCCACCCAAGCATCCCCAGCCTCAGCGGGGTGCCCGAGATGCGCTTGAAGTCGATCTCGTAGCCCGCGAAGAAGAACAGCATGCCGAGGCCGAGGTTGGCGAAGAACTGGATGAACGCATCGGGATGCGCCAGGTCGAGCACCTGCGGGCCCACCACGATCCCGAGCAGTATCTCGAGCACCACCACCGGGAGGGGGAGCCGCTTGCTCATGAGCGCGGCGATCAGGGCGGCCAGCGCCGACGCGGCGACGATCACCAGGAATGAGCGGCTGTCGACTCCCAGCGACGGCGCGCCCGACGGGTTCGGATTCGCGGCCCCCGTGAACAGCCCACCCGAGCCGGTCTGAGGCGGCTCATTCAGCAAGTAGGCGAAGACGGTCGGTCCTACCGCGATCAAGGAGAGATTCCCCTTCGGCGTGACAGACGAGCCGGGCCAATGGCGCGCCCGCGTTTCCGAACAAGCTACGCCCGCCGCCGGGGCGAGTCAACGCGAGCAGTGCACTGAGTCGGTAATTCGGCTTCAGCTTCCCGAGTGACTGGGCGCGGCTGGCGGTTGACGCGACCGGAGTCGGACTTGTAGTCCGGCGAGGGAGCGGCGACCGTCAGACGTGTCCAGGCGCCGGGAAGGTGCGCACGAATTGCCGACTCAGGGCACTAAGGCCCTAAGGGAATATCTCTGTGGTGCAGTCTCCCGCCGGCAGGTGGATCTCGTGCGGGCGCGCCGGGCCGGTGTCCAGCTTCGTGAAGTCCACGAAGAAGTCCGGGTCGAGCGCGAAGTTGCCGTCGTCCTGGCGCTCTAGCTTCACGAGCCAGCCGCGCAGCTCCGGATAGAACTGGTTGTCCCAGGTGGAGAAGAGCGAGTTCGTCAGGTAGACCCGGTTACCGTCAAGCGAGGCCTGGACCATCTGCGGTCCGCCGTTCAGCGGCCCATCCGCCTTCGGGTGCCCGCCATCGCGGCCGAGCAGTCCGCCGAGCCACGTCTGCGACTTGAGCACGGGGTTGCCCGGATCCGACACGTCGTAGTGGCGCAGGTCACCGTGGAACCAGTTCGAGAAGAACAGGTCGCGGTCATCCATCGTCACCACGAGATCGGTGATGAGGCCGGGCACGCCGCCCGGCAGCGGCCAGCCCTCGAGCTCCTCGTTGGGCACGTCGATCACCTTGTCAGCGGTCCACTCGCCGTTCTTCGCGAAGCGGATGATGTTGCTCGAGAGCGTCGCGCCCACGAACCCCGTGGTCGACTCTGGGTCGTGCTGCCAGCGGATCTCGAGCGGGATCCAACCGTCGTCGCCGAGGTCGATCGTCTGGATCTTCGCCTTCTTCTCCAGGTCCCAGAAGTTGAGCTGGCGGCCGTACTTGCCCTCCGCCACGTCGGCGGGGTTGAAGCCGTCGAGGAACGTGTTCGGGGCGCCCCACTCGGAGGAGATCAGCGTGTTGTGCCGCGGCGAGTACCAGAAGTCGTACATGAACTCCTGGCCGTTCTTGTCCTTGTCCCAGCGGCCGAGCACGGAGAAGTCCTTGGCGTCGAGCATGGCGAAGCCGCCCGGCAGGTTGCCCTCCTCGTCGCCGAGCATCGAGATCGTGACGATGTCGCCCGGCATGCAGTGCACCGTGTGCGGCACCGAGTAACCGGTCTTCTTCTTGATCTCCTCGGGCTCCACCACCTTGGCCACCTCGGGCTTGCGCGGGTCCGACACATCGAGGATGTGGATACGGCTGGAGCGCATACCGGGCACGACGAGCGTGTCGCGCGAGAGCCCGGAGTGGCACGCCGAGGAGCAGACGTTCCAGCCGAAGTGGTGCAGCTCGTCGCCCACGTTCGGCATCGGCGTGCGGTGGACCACCTGGCTGTAGGTGTCCGACTGCGGGTTTACGTCCACCACGGCGACGAAGTCCGGCTCGTTGATGCCGGTGCCCTCGTAGAGGCAGGCGACGTAGACGAAGTCTTCGGGCGGCTGCTGCCGCGCGTCCTCAGGAGAGTGATACATCGCTCTCGACCTCCCTGACCTTTCCGGTCGTGGCGTCATAGATGACGCGCCGAGCGACTCCTCGACCTTCGCGTAAAACGTCTTCGTTCTTGAAGGTGAGCATCCCGCAGTCCGTGTGGTGCAGGATTACGATCTCGCGCGTCCCGAGCAGTTGCTCGGAGATGATCAGCGAGCGTAGCGCGTCTTGGGTGAGCCCGCTGGAAATGTCACCAGGAGCGCAGCGCGCGCATCCGCGAGGCCTTCTTGAACTGGTGTCCCTCCATGGCGCCGAGCATCTCGTCGAGCAGGGTCACCGCCTCGGCGACGAACGGCCCCTTGTTCAGCATCACGCACTCGGCTCGCTCGGCCATCGCCGCGTCGGTGATCTCGCCGCGACTCTGGATGCCCTTGTGGAGAAATGTGTCGAGCACCTGGGTGGCCCAGATCACGGGCACGTGCGCGGCCTCGCACAGCCAGAGCAGCTCCTCCTGAATCTCGGCAAGTCGGCGCGCACCGATCTCCACAGCAAGGTCGCCTCGAGCGATCATCACCGCGAAGGGCTGCCGCCCCGCGCCCTGCACAATGAGCTCGGGGAGGTTGTGCACCGCCTGGGCCGTCTCGATTTTCGCCACCAGGGCGATCTCGCTCCAATGCTCCACGCGCGCCGCCAGCTCTCGCTGGAGCGTCTCGACGTCATCCGCGGTCTGGACGAACGAATAACCGATCATGTCGGCGATAGGCGCGACCGCGTCGAGGTCCTCGCGATCCTTGCTCGTCAGCGGGTCCAGCACGAGCTCGGTGCCGGGGAAGTTCAGCCCCTTGTCCGCCCGCAGCCGCTCGCCCTTCGCGCGTGCGTGCGTGACCCTGAGCAGCGCCGCACCTTCGAGCTTGGTCTCCACCACCGCGCCGAGTCGTCCCTCGTCGATCCACACGGGATGGCCGGGCTGAACCTGATCCACGGCCTCGCGTAGCGAGCACTCGAAGCGCACTGGGTGCTCGTAAGGGCGCCCGTCGGTCATCAGCACCTCGTCGCCCATGTGCAGGCGGTGATCGTCGCTCGGCGCGGTCACGTCGTGGGTGCGCGAGCGCGGACCGCTGATGTCCATGCACACCTGACACGGCCGACCGGTGTCGGCGGAAGCGCGCCGCACGTTCTCCGCCACCGCCCTCCACATGTCCGGCCCGTCGTGACCGCAATTCACGCGCGCGATATCCATGCCGCGAGCCACGAGCACGCGCAGCTGCTCGTAGTCGCCGGCCAGGTCGACGCCGATCGTGACCATGATGCGCACTCCTCGACCCTCGGGCGTGGGGCCCAACGCCGCCTCAGTCTCGCGCTCGAGCAGGCGGTGGCCGCGGAAGTACTCGTCGGCGCTGGGCCAGGCGGGCGGCTCGGCGTCGTGCGAGCTCAGTGCCTCCAGCGTCGCGTGCACGGCGTCCAGGTTCTCCAGTACGCGCGCTTCGCAGCGGCCCAGCGAGGACAGCCCCCAGGGCATCAGCTCCTGCTGTAGGTCGCGGAGGTCCCGCCGGCGCAGCGCCATGTAGCGGGCCAGGTTGTGGGCACTCTGGAGGTAAGCGTGGCGCTCGATCCGAGGCCGCCAGCCCTCGAGGATCGCATCGCCCTCCGCCACCACGTCGTCCCGCAGAGATTTCACTGCGCCGAACAGCGAGCGGATCTCGCTCTCCTGGGCAGGCGCGCTCACGGTGTGGTCCACGAATCGTCAGCAATAACAGGGCGTGGCGGGGCAGATGTGAAGATCCATATCCTTAGCTCGATGGCCACTCGGCCCGACAAGCCCACGATCGCTCCGATCGTCGGCCCCGACGACCCGCGCCGCTTCACCGACTCGGGCATCGAGGTCAAGCAGGTCTACACCGAGGAAGACGTCGCGAACGGCCTGGCCGAGCGCCTCGGCGAGCCCGCCGAGTACCCCTTCACGCGCGGCATCCACCCGGACATGTACCGCTCGCGCCGCTGGACGATGCGCCAGTACGCGGGCTACGCCACGGCGCACGAGACCAACCAGCGCTTCCACTACCTGATCGACCACGGCTCCACCGGCCTGTCGATGGCGTTCGACCTGCCCACGCAGCTGGGGCGCGACTCGGACGACCCGCTCTGTCTCGGCGAGGTGGGCCGCACCGGAGTCGCGATCGACTCGATCGACGACATGCGCCGGGTGTTCGACGGCATCCCGCTCGATCAGGTCTCCACCTCGATGACGATCAACGCGCCCGCCGCGGTGCTGCTGCTGCTCTACGAGCTGGTGGGCGAGGAGCAGGGCGTGCCGGCCGAGCAGCTGCGCGGCACCACCCAGAACGACATCCTCAAGGAGTACATCGCGCGCGGGAACTTCATCTACCCGCCCGAGCCGGCGATGCGCCTGACCACCGACCTGTTCGCCTACTGTCGCGAGCGGGTGCCGAAGTGGAACACGATCTCGATCTCCGGCTACCACATGCGCGAGAAGGGCTGCTCCGCCGTCCAGGAGGTGGGCTTCACGCTCGCCAACGGCATCGCCTACGTGCAGGCGGCGCTCGACGCCGGGCTGGCGGTGGACGACTTCGGCCCGCGCCTGGCCTTCTTCTTCAACGGGCACAACAACGTGTTCCAGGAGGTGGCGAAGTTCCGCGCCGCCCGCCGCATGTGGGCGCGCATCATGCGCGAGCGCTTCGGCGCCGAGAACCCGCGCTCGCAGACGATCCGCTTCCACACCCAGACCGGTGGCGTCACCCTGGCGGCGCAGCAGCCCGAGAACAACATCGTGCGCGTGGCGCTGCAGGGGTTCGCGGCGGTGTGTGGCGGCACCCAATCGCTGCACACGAACGGCTTCGACGAGGCGCTTGCACTGCCCACCGAGCGTTCCGCCCGCATCGCGCTGCGCACCCAGCAGATCATCGCCCACGAGTCCGGCGCCACCGACACGGTCGACCCCTTCGCGGGCTCCTACTTCGTGGAGGCGCTCACCGACGAGATCGAGGAGCGCGCGCAGGAGCTGATCGACAAGGTGGAGGCACTCGGTGGCTCGGTGCAGGCCATCCGCTTCATCCGCGGCGAGGTGGAGGAGTCCGCGTGGGGCTACGAGGAGCGCTACCGGATCAAGCAGGACATCGTGGTGGGCGTGAACGAATACGTGACCGACACGATCGACGACGTCGAGATCCTCCGCGTGGACCCGCAGTCCGAGCGGGAGCAGGTCGAGCGGCTCAAGAAGTTCAAGGAGGAACGCGACCAGGAGGCCGTGCGCGCCCGCCTCGAGGAGCTCCACCAGGTCGCCCGCGGCGAAGGCAACCTGCTGCACCCTATCCGCGCCGCGCTGAAGGACCACGCCACGATCGGCGAGGTCTGCGGCGTCATGCGGGACGAGTTCGGGGAATACCAGGAGGCTTAGCGGCCGCCCGCCGGCCGGCGCTCGCCCGCCCGAGGACGGGCAGCGAGCGGCGTCCGTAGGCGATCCGACGCGCCACAGCCTCGGCGTCGCGCGCCAAGAGGCGCAGCTGGCCGGAACAAAGCGCGTCGAAGCCAACGAAGTAGAGGCCGGGCGCGTTCGGATGGGTGCGCTCGCCGTGGACGAGCGGGACGCCGTCGTCGCGGAGTACATCCAAGTGGCCGACGAGCGGCTCGAGCCCGCGGCTGAAGCCGGTCGCGGCGATCACGGCATCCGGCTCGACGCGCGTGCCGTCCTGCAGCACAGCGGACGCGCCTTCGAACGCCCGCAGCGCGGGCACGATCTCGACCGAGCCGCGCTTCAGGGCCGCCACGAGCCCTCCGTCCACGCAGACGCCGATGCCGTCGCGGCGGAGTCGCGTCTTCACGCCGTCCGCCGGGCGCGGCAACCCGTAACGGGAGAGGTTGCCGAACATCAGGCGCTGGCCGAAGAAGCCGAGGCGGTCCGAGAGCGGCGTGGGCAGCACGTCGAGGAGCACGGCCAGCGGGTTGGTGGGCAGTCCCAGCCAGCGGCGCGGGAACAGGTTCGGCGGCGTGCGCATGGCCAGCCAGACCTTCGCGGCGCCGCCCTCGGCCAGGTCCGCCGCCACCTCGGAGCCCGAGTTGCCCACGCCCACCACCAGCACGCTGCGTCCCCGGAACGGCGCGGGATTGCGGTAGTCGGCGGTGTGGGAGAGCTCGCCCTCGAAGCCCTCCAGACCGGGCCACTGCGGGATCGTGGGCTCGCGGTCATACCCCGTCGCCACCACCACCGCCGGCGCCCGCAGCTTGTCGCCCGCCGTGTGCACCATCCACTCGAGCGGCCCGGGCTCGATACGCCCAACTGTCACGCCAAGCCTCACGTCGAGCCGATGATGGTCCGCGTAGCGCTCGAGGTAGGAGGCCCAGTCTCTCGCCGTTGGGAAGGCACCGTAGTACGCGTCGCAGGAGTAACCGGGCAGGTCGGACATCCAGCGCACCGTGTTCAGGCGCAGCCGGTCGTAGCGAGTGAGCCAGCTCGATCCGATCCGGTCGGAGCGCTCCAGCACCGCCGTGTTCACCCCTGCACGCCCCAGCATCGCGGCCGTGGCGAGCCCTGCGGCCCCCGCGCCGATCACGAGGGCGCCCTCGTCTGCCATGTAACGAACGTAACCCCGTATGGGGGTCCTCGCAATAGACCAACCGGGCGGAAGGATTCGACCGGGGTCGCCAGAAAGCCTGGCTCGATGCCAACCGTCGAGGTCTCTCGAACACTCGTCAAGTCACCGCCCGAGCTGTGGGCGGAGCTCGAGGGCGATTGCCTCTCTGCGGTCGTCGGCGAGGTGACCGTCCGGCCCGTAGAGCCGGAGCGCACGCTGGCCTGGGAGGCCCAAGGGGCGAGCGGCACCGCGGTGCTCGAGCCGGCAGGCTGGGGCACGAAGGTCACGCTGACGGCTGAGATCGAGGAGCAGGTGGCGGATATCGGCTTGTGGGCGCGCCTGCGCGGCTACAAGCCCGAGCCCGTCAGCCAGCTTCCCGACATGGAGGCGAAGCTCACCGAGCTCCTCGACAGCCTCGGATCGGCCCACCGCAAGCCGTTCACGCGCGACTCCTAGCGCTTGCGCGCGAGCTTCACGCGGAGCGTGGTGTAGGTGGACTTCTGCTGCTTGTTGCCCGCCTTGTCCACCGCGGTGAGGACCAGCGTGTAGTTGCCGGTCTTGAGGTGGCTCACGATCACCAGGTAGTGGTCGCCGCCGATGGACTGCGCCTTGAGCGTCTTCGTCTTCATGCGCGTGCAGCGCTTCTTGGCGCTCTTGCACGCAACCACGGTCCGCCAGCGCAGCTTGGCGTCCACCTTGGCGATGCCGGAGCTGGGCATCGGATCGGCTACCACCATGTTCACCACGCAACGGCCGCGGGTGCTGCAGCTCTTGCGCGCGATCCCGAGCGTGGGCCGGGCCGTGTCGACCACCGTCGCGGGCGGAGTCGTGATCACCGGAGCGGCCCCGGTAACCAAGGCGCTCGCGCCAATACCGTAGCCGCCGGCGGCCGACGCCTTGGTGAGGCAGAGGAGCTGCGTTCCCACATCGCTCGACTGCACCGTGTAGGTGTTCTGCGCCGACGGTCCCTGTACGAGGAAGGCGCCCTGGCCGGTGGCGTCTCTGAAGAACTCGTACTGGAAGGTGGGATTTCCGCTCCACTGACCGGGGTCGCAGGTGATCGTCTGGCCGGCTGCGGGAGTGCCGACGAGCGCGGTGGAGCTCTGTTGCTGCGGCGCCTGTGGCGGATTCGACCTCAGGAAGGTCCTGACATCGAGATTCGCGACCCTGTCGTAGATCCCGGGGTAGAAGGACTGCGCGCAGCCGGCGCCCGACTCCACAAGGCCGGCGAGCACATAGTTATTAGGCGCCGCTCCGCTCGGCAGCGCCACCAGCGGCCCGCCGCTGTCGCCGAAGCAGGAGTCCTTTCCGCTGTCCGCGGCGCACAGCATCCGTGGCGTCTCCGTGAGGCTGACGGTCAGGTAGTGGCTCGCGCAGGTCCCGCTGTCGGGTGGCAGGCCGGTCTCGGCGATCTTCACCTGCACCGAGTTGAGCTTCGTCGGGTACTTGCTCGGATCAGGCGCCTCATTCGGGGTAAGCGCGAATGGGTAGCCCCAGCCGCTCACGGTCACCGGCTTGCCGTTCGCCGTCAGCGTCGTGTCGTCTAGAGCGATCAGCGGCACTTTCGCGATCGTGTTGCTGCCGGTGGGCAGCTGGTCGCCGGTCGCCAGGGCCTGGGACAGCGTGATGACCCCCATGTCGTAGTCGCTCGTGTTGGGGTTGTAGCGCGGGTCGAACGAGGTCGCGGCGGCGATCGTGTCGGTCCCGCCGGCCTTGAGGTCGGTGGTGCCGGCGAGGACGTGTAGCTGCCCGGGCGGCGTCACCTGATCGGTGCTTTCGTCGAAAACGCAGTGAGCCGCGGTGGCTATGTGCAGCGAGTCGAGGATCACACCTCCGCAGAAGAAGCCGTCTGCGGGGTCCCCCCCGAGCTGGTTCCAGAGCTCCACCTGGAACGGGAACTTGGTGTTCGAGGACACCTGCGTGCCGCCGACGATCGCCTGCGCCGTGCCAGGCATGAAGGCGACGAGGACAGCGAGAGCTCCCAGGAATCGCTTCAACTTGCAGAGTCTTCCAGACGGAAGTGGCTTTGCGCGACACTCCAGGCCGGTTTTCGGGTCCCCTTTTCGTCCAGAAGGCCCTTGTTGCTGAACGGCGGCGAGGGCCGCGGATTGCCGCCGGTCCAGCCCGGCCGCACCGCGTAGTCGCGCAGCAGCCACACGATCGCGCCACCGAGATACGGGGTCTGGTCGATGGCGGTCAGCTGACCGTCGAGCCATTGGCTCTGGAACGCGTAGGTGCCCTTCGTCGTGGCCGGTCCAGAGCGGTTGGCCTCGGCGCCGAACTCGGTCACGAACAGCGCCACCCCCGGCAGCTGCGCCCGCACCGCGCCGAGCGCCGGCCGCACGTCGGCCAGGGTGTCGTTGCCGTACCAGCCGATGTACTCGCTGATCCCGAGCGCGTCGAGCTTCGAGTAATACGAAGGCAGCGTGCCGCCGGGTGTCACGGTTTGGTCGACTGCGAAGAAGCGCGTGGGGTCGAGCCGCTTCACGGTGCTGCGCGCCTGGCTCAGGAACCGGGACTCCTGGGCGCCGCCGCGAATCACCTCGTTCTCCACGCTCCAGGCCATTACCGATGCGTGGTTGCGGTCGCGCAGCACGGTCTGCCGGAGGCGGTCGAGGATCACCTTGTTCAGCGTCCGCGACGTCAGATCGCTGCCGCGCAGACGCCAGACCGGTATCTGCTCCCAGAACACGATTCCCAGGCGGTCGAACGCCTCGAGAAGCGCCGGGCTCGGCGGGTAGTGCTGACGCGTGAAGTTGGCGCCGAGCGCCGTCAGCTCGTCCGCGATCGTGGTCTCGTCCGCGGGTGTCAGCGCCGCCCCGTGCGCCAGGGTGTCCTCGTGGAAGCTCGCGCCGCGCAGGTGCAGTGGCTGGCCGTTCAGGAGTGGCGTGCCGTCCGGCGCCTTGCTCCACTCCCGAACGCCGAAGTGGATCTGCGTCACCTGGCCACCCGGGAGCGTGATCTTCATCAGGTACAGCGACGGGCTCGCTGGGCTCCAGAGCGCTGGATTTGGGATGTCGAAGCTGCCCTGCAGGAGGCCCAGCCGGCCGGCACCCACGGCGCCCCCACTCACCGGCAGCGAGAGGCTGAAGCCGTTCGGCCCGGTGACCTCCACCGAAGCGTCCGCACTCCGTGAGGCGCGGGTGGCGTTTCGGACCTGGGCACTGAAGTTGACATGCCCCGAGGTGGACTTCACCTGCGGATCGCCCAGATCGAGCGCCGACACCTTCCGCAGGTACACCTCCCGCAGGATGCCGCCGTAGTTCCACCAGCCCTGCCCGCGGCCTGCGGGTGGGATGTCGTCGCGTCGCATGCGCCCGTCCACCCGCACCAGCAGCTCGTTCGCGCCGCGGCGGATCCCGGTGGCCGGCAGCTCGAACGGCAGCGACGCGCCCACGTGGCTGCCCAGCTTGCGCCCGTTCAGCCACACGTCCGCCCGCACGTTCACGGACTCGAAGCGCAGCCGCCAACCCGCCGCACCGCTGGTGCTCGGCAGCGTGAAGCGCTCCCGGTACCACTGGACCCGCGACTTGTTGCCCCTGGCTGTGTAGTCGCGC